>NZ_BCNO01000001.1:1011011-1276053 GCF_001514535.1 Thermodesulfovibrio aggregans
TATCTTAGAAAGAAAGATGAAAAGGAATGTCTTTTTGAAGCTAAGAAGATATATAGTGCAGAGAATTTAAAAGAGGCAAAGAGAAATTTTCAGTTATGGGAGAGCAAGTGGGGCAGACTTTATCCTAAAGCAGCAGAGTGTATAAGGAAGAACTGGGAGCAATTGACAGCTTTTTACAAGACACCTAAGGCATTATGGAAGAAGTTAAGGACAACAAACATAATAGAGAGGGCATTTAGGGAAGTAAGGCGAAGAACGAGAACTATGAGTTGTTTTAATAATGTTGAAAGTATTGAAAGAATAGTTTTTGCAGTGATAAGCCATTTAAACGAAAAATGGAGGAATACACCTATTTATGAATTTACACAAAGTTATTGACATTACCTTCCATTGAGATGGATTTGTTCAAAACATATTGAGAATGTTACAATTTTTCTGGGAGGGATAGATGAAATATGTAATTTCATTTTCTTATGAGAAAGCACTACAAGTCTATTTCTCCATTCTCTCATAGATTGAATCAAATACATAAATTATTTTACACAAAATTGCTTAGAAATTTAAATCAACGGAAATGAATTCAAAAGTAATAAACAATGCCGGTGGTGGGATTTGAACCCACACGGGATTGCTCCCAGCGGATTTTGAGTCCGCCGCGTCTGCCGTTCCACCACACCGGCTATGAAAAAAACAATACCATAAAAAATCAATATTTTGCAAGCACTTTAAAATACCTCTTGACAAATTTTGCCAAAAATGCTATAAAGGGTTAAACTACAATAAAAAATCCATTCAAAGGAGGGCTTAAAATGGCAAAAATCGGGGTTTACTTATGTCACTGTGGTGAGAATATTGCAGGTGCCATTAACATTGAAGAACTTAAAAAATTTGCTGAATCTCTACCAGATGTAGCTGTTGTTAGAAACTATCTTTTTATGTGTTCAGATGCAGGACAAGACTTAATAAAGCAAGATATTAAAAATGGTTTAGTTGACAGAGTTGTGGTAGCTGCCTGTACTCCAAGAACCCACGGACCTATTTTTAAAAAAGCTGTTGAAGATGCTGGTCTTAATGGATATCTTTTTGAAATGGCTAATGTAAGAGATCAGGACAGCTGGCCACACTGGCATAACAAAGTTGGTGCTCTTGAGAAAGCAAAAAGATTGATAAGAAGTGCTGTAGCAAAGGTAAGACTAAACGAGCCTCTTGAGGATCGCTACGGAGATATGGAAAAGTCAGTTTTGATTGTTGGAGGTGGAATAGCTGGAATGTTCGCAGCACTTGATCTTGCAAATATGGGGCTTAAAGTTTATCTTGTGGAGAGACAGCCATCAATTGGTGGCAATATGTCAAAGATTGATAAAACCTTCCCCACTATGGATTGTTCGGCTTGAATACTCACGCCTAAGACGGGCGAGGTCGCCCAGCATCCAAATATAGAGCTTATTACTTACGCAGAAGTAGACGAGGTTAAAGGATATGTTGGAAATTTTGATATTCGGATAAAGAAAAAGGCAAAATATGTGGACTGGGACAAATGCATAGGTTGTGGTGTATGCACAGAAATTTGTCCATCAAGAGTTCCTAATGAATATAATTTTGGTTTAAATCAGAGAAGAGCAGCATACATAGAGTACCCTCAAGCAGTTCCTAAAAAAGCAGTTATAGATGAAGCTAATTGTTTATATTTTAAATCAATGAAAAAGACAGGTAAACCCGCTTGTGAAATATGTAAAAAAGGCATCCCACCGAAAGGAATACAAGGATGTCCAGCCGATGCAATAAAATTTGATGATAAAGATGAATATGTGAATATCAAGGTTGGAGCTGTAATTATTGCCACTGGTTTTAAGCCAATGCCTAAACATTACTTTAAAGAATATTCTCCTCACAGCCCAGATGTTATAACTTCAATGGAATTTGAAAGAATTTTATCTGCCACAGGACCAACTGGTGGAGAACTCAAAAGGCCATCTGATGGTACAAAACCAAAGACAATAGTCTTTATCTCCTGTGTTGGAAGTAGAGATGAAAGATATCATACCTATTGTTCAAAGGTATGCTGCATGTATATGCTAAAACATGCAAGGATTCTTAAAGAAAAATATCCAGATATCAAACTTTATCTCTTCTTCATAGATGTAAGAACAGCTGGTAAAGACTTTGAAGAATTCTATGTTTATACAAGAGAATTAGGTGTTAAGGTTATTAAAGGTGGTAGAGTTTCAGCAGTTGATGTAAAACCAAATGGAAAACTGAGAGTAAGAGGATTTGACTCTGACCTCTGCGCACCTGTTGAGCTTGATGCAGACATGGTTGTTCTTGCAACAGCTATTGAGCCACCAGATGGTGTGGATGAACTTAGTCGAATGTTTAGTGCAACTTGTGGAAGAGAAGGATTCTTAAGAGAAGTTCACACAAAACTTTATCCTGTTGAAACTTCAGCAAGAGGTGTATTTATCGCTGGATGTGTTCAAGGACCAAAGGATATTCCAGAATCAATTGCTCAGGCGAGAGCAGCGGCATCTGCGGCAGCAGCTTTAATTATTCCTGGAAAAATTAAGTTTGAAGCAATAGTTTCTGAGGTAGATAGAGATAAATGTAGTAGCTGCGGTGTTTGTGTACCACTTTGTCCTTATGGTGCAATAAAGCTTGAGGAATATAAAGGTAAAGAAAAGGCTTATATTGAACCTGCGCTTTGTGCAGGATGTGGAGTCTGTGCCAGTGCATGTCCATCAAGAGCAATCACATTCCACGGATTTACAACTGAGCAGATTATGGCACAGATTGATGCATTAACTGAAGCATAAAAATAAAAGGAGGGAAAAATGGAAGAGGGTGGCGTAAATGTAATTGACCTTACCCAGGCAGACGAAAGTTTTATAAAAGAGTTAGTAGAACTCGGGGCAGAGGAATTGAGAGAATGCATACAGTGTGGAAAATGTGCATCTACATGTCCAATGGCATTAGCAGGTTTAGAATTTTTTATCAAAAGAATAATCCATGCAGCGAATCTTGGTTTAAGAGATGTCCTTCTTGAAGATTCTTCTGTATGGGGTTGTCAGTCCTGTAATCGCTGTGTAGAGATTTGCCCAATGGATGTAAAACCTTATGAGGTAATTCAGGCAGTAAGAAGAGCTGCAATGAAGGTTGAATCATGTCCTGCCAATACCTATGAAGGTTTAAGAAATCTTTATAGATTTGGGCATGCAGTATATCCAAAGGGATATGAAGAAAGAAGAAAGAAAGTAGGATTACCTGAGAAACCACCAACAGCAATCAGTTTTGATGAGTTAAGAAAGAAATACCAGGAGGTATTAAAACAAACCATCCTGGAAGAAATAGCACCATTCCCGCTTGATTAAGGAGGATAAAGATGAAGAAAATAGGATTTTTCCTTGGATGTAACATACCTTTTAATAGACCTGATGTTGAGTATTCTGCAAGATATCTTCTTAATGAGCTTGGCTATGAAATAGTTGAACTTGAAGGAGCTACCTGCTGTCCTGCCTTTGGAACCATGCCATCTCTTGACTTAGTTGGCTGGGCAGCAGCTTCAGCATGGAATTTATCAATTGCTGAAGAAAAAGGTGTTGATATAATTACAGGCTGTGGTTCATGCTATGGTTCTCTTAATGAAGCAAGATATCACATGGAAAAACATCCTGAGATAAAGGAGCAGGTAAATAAAATTCTTGCCAAAGTTGGTAAGGAATATAAAGGAACTACAAAGGTATGGAATTTTATTAATTTCCTCTATGAAGAAGTAGGACTCGACAATCTCAAATCAAAAATAAAATACAATCTTAATGGTTTAAAATGCGCAGTCCAGACAGGATGTCATAATCTCTGGCCCAGCAGAGCCTATCCAACAAATGAAGAAAATACTTTCTATCCAACGAGGCTTAGAGAAATTTGCGAAGCTATGGGTGGAGTTGCACCCCATTACAGCACAATAACTGACTGCTGTGGGATGGGTGCTTTAAGGTCAACTGCATCTGAAAAGTCTCTTGCACTGTTTAAGAAAAAACTTGATGTAATAAAAGAGGAAGTAGACCCTGATGTGAATGTAATGGGCTGTAGTTCTTGTCTTCTTCAGTTTGATGCTGGACAGGCACTTTTGGTAGAGCAAAAAAAGCTTGACTATAAAATTCCAGCTATTCACATCGTTCAACTTGCAGCCATAGCAATGGGGGCAGATGTTGAAAAAGCAACTGCTATGGCATCAATTCCTTTGAACGGAGTAATAACTAAGATAAAAGGAGGTAATTAATATGGCATGGGAGCCAAGACTTATTGTGATTGCCTGCCATTGGTGTACTTATGCAGGAGCAGATTTGGCAGGAAGCCTGCGTTACAGTTATCCTCCTACAGTGCATATAATTAGAGTGCCCTGTAGTGGTAGAGTGGAGCCTGAATTTATAGCAGAAGCCCTCAAAAGGGGTGCAGATGGAGTATTTATAGGTGGATGCCACTTTGGTGACTGCCACTATAAAGAAGGTAACTACAAAGCAATAAGAAGATTTAAGCTTTTCAAGAGAGTAGCAACAGATCTTGGAATTGAGCCAGAAAGAATTCAGCTTGAGTGGATTTCAGGAAGTGAAGGAAAGAGATTTTCTGAAGCCATGACAGAGTTTGATGCTAAAATAAGGGAACTTGGACCAAATCCATTAAAAGGAGGGGCACAATGAGCAAACCTAAACTTGCATATTATCTTGCTGGTGGTTGTGGTGGCTGTGATATTGCTGTTGTAGATTTATCTGAAGCATTGGTAGATGTTGCCCTTGCAGTAGATATAGTATTTTGGGCACCTACAGTGGCAGATGCTAAATATAAAGACCTTGAAGCAATGCCAGATGGCTCAATTGATGTAGGTCTGTTTTCTGGTAATGTTAGAAATTCAGAGCATGAGCATATCGCAAAGGTATTAAGGCAAAAATGTAAAATTCTAATTGCCTTTGGAATATGTGCAGCCTGTGGTGGAATAAAAGGACTTGTAAATTTACATACAACAGAACAACTGCTTGATAAAGCTTATATAAACACATTTAGCACAGATAATCCAGAAAAAGTTCTGCCTCAGACCACAGTTACAGTGGACGGAAAGTATGAATTAACTTTGCCAACTTTGATGGATGCGAGAGCACTTGATCAGGTTGTAAAGGTTGATTACTACATTGGAGGATGCCCTCCGTATCATGAGCACATAGCAAAGGCATTTACAGCTTTGCTTTCTGGACAGCTTCCACCTCCAGGCTCATGGATTACAATGGGTAAAGCAGTATGTGAAGTATGTGATAGAAATCCTGTATTAAAAGGTAAACCAAAGAAGCTTGCAACAACTGTAAAAAGAACTATTGATGGAGCACCAAGCGAAGATGGTTGTCTTCTTGAAGAAGGTTATTTATGTCTTGGACCAGTAACCCAGGGTGACTGTGGGTCAAAATGTCCAGCTGCCAATATGCCATGTAGAGGATGTGGCGGACCTATTCCTGGAGTCAAAGACTTTGGTTTGAGAGCAATCAGTGCTATTGCAAGCATGCTTGACAATGAAGAGCTTGTTGACCAGATTCCAGACCCAGTTCATTTATTCTACAGATATACACTGCCAAGTTCGTTTTTGGGTAAAAGATTAAAGAGATAATTTAATGAGCCTGAAAGATATAATAAAAAAAATAACCCAGAAGGGGGGAAAGGGAATGAAAAAAATCGAAATCAATCCGATGACAAGGCTTGAGGGCCATGGAAAAATAACTATTTTCCTTGATGAACAAGGAAATGTAGAAAATGCTTTTATGCAGGTTGTTGAATTCATGGGCTATGAGAAATTTCTCATTGGAATGCCTATTGAGGAAGTTCCCCGAACTGTAAGCACCATATGCGGTGTTTGAAGGGGCGTGCATTTTACAGCCTCAGTGAAGGCTGCAGACGCAGTTTATGGAGTGGAGCCCACTCCAACAGCAAAGAAAATTAGAGAACTTTTTTATAATGCTCATTATGTAGAAGACCACACAGGAATTCTTTATGCTCTTGGTTTTCCAGATTTTGTATGCGGACCAACAGCTTCACCAGCTGAAAGAAATCTCATAGGTCTTATTTTAAAAGTAGGTGCAGATGTTGGTAAGCTCGTATTAAAGAAAAGATTTTCCGCAGTTAAAATTTTCGAGCTAACCGCAGGAAGAACAAGCCATCCAGTTGCAGCACTTCCAGGTGGATGGTCAAAGAGAATAACAGAGGAAGAAAGGCAAGAAATTCTTAAGCTTGCTGACGATTGTATAGAACTCGGGAAATTAACCCTCGATGTATTTGATAAAGTCGTTCTTCAGAACAAAGAATATATGGAACTTGTAACCGGTAATGTTTACAAAGTTGTTACCAATTACATGGGAACAGTTGATGAAAATGACAAAATTGTTTATTATGACGGAACACAGAAGATTGTTGATACGAAAGGGAATGAAATAGGAAGATTTAAAGGTATAGGATATCTGGACTACATTGCAGAAAGAACACTTCCATGGAGTTATCAGAAAGCTCCATATCTAAAGAAAATTGGATGGAAGGGACTTGTAGATGGAGATGGAACCAGCATTTACAGTGTAGGACCTCTTGCAAGATTTAATGTAGGAAGCGGATTTGATACTCCTTTAGCACAGGAAGCCTATGAAAAGATGGTTGCTGCCTTTGGTGGCAAGCCTGTTCATAACACGCTTGCCTATCACTGGGCAAGAGCAATAGAGCTTATGAATGCTGCAGAAAACATTAAAAAGATTGCTTCTGACGAATCTATTACTGATCCCAATGTTCGTCAGGAGCTTGGCAGTCCTGTGGGTGAAGGCGTTGGCATTGTTGAAGCAGCAAGAGGTACATTGATACATCATTACAGGACCGATGAGAAGGGAATTGTTACGGATGCTAATTTGATAGTTGCTACAACTCATAATAAAGGACCTATGAACATAGCTGTAAAGAGAGCTGCAGAAAACTTTATAAAGAATGGAAAAGTCGATGAGGGAATTCTTAATCTTGTTGAAATCGCTTATCGTCCGTATGACCTCTGTTTTGCCTGTTCAACTCACACACTTCCTGGAAGAATTCCTGTAAGAATAGACATAATAGACCATCATGGCGAACTTGTGAAAACCCTCAGAAACTATGAATTAGTCTAAAAAGTATCTAAAATAAGCGGGGGTAACACCCCCGCTTCCTAATATTCAATTATTTAGTGAGGATAAATGAAAACTATAATTGTTGGTATTGGTAATCCAAATTTTAAAGATGACGGAATAGGATTAAAAATAGTTGAACATTTTGAGGGAATTGTTGATACTGTTAAGCTTTTAAATATAGGTTTTAATCTAATTGATTCATTATTAGGATATGAAAGAGCATTGATTGTAGATGGAGTAAAAACAGGAAAAGAGCCTGGGAGCATCATTGAGTTTAATACAGATTATTGGGGAAATGTTTATGCAAGTGGAACACACAATCTTTCAATATTTGAATTGATACGAATTGGAAAATCCATATATCCAGATGAAATGCCAAAAGAGATAAAAATCATTGGCGTGGAAGTTGAAGATGTTGAAACCTTAACCAGACAGTTAAGCCCTTCTGTAGAGGCTGCAATACCTGAGGCTGTTTCAAGAATAAAGGAATATTTAGGAATAAATTAATCTAAATATTTTAATTGCAAAATATCCTAATAAAAAAGCTAAAGATGGCGTTAATACAAAATTAATCCCAATCTTTTTCAAAAGTCCTAACTTAACAGTATTTATCCCTTTTGTTAATCCTACCCCACTTATACCTCCTATAATGCAATAGGTTGTTGATATAGGCATTCCCAAAAATGTAAAGAATAATACACATCCACCCGCACCAAATTGAGCAGCAAACCCAGAGTAAGGGTCTAATGTAGTAATTCCCTTTCCAACAGTCTCTATTACTCTATGACTTAAAAGAATCGCTCCAGAGAAAACCATAATCGATGCTATTGAAAATAAAAAGATTTTATTGATTTCAATACCTGAATGCATCACAGGACCAAGAACAGTGGCAAGTTCATTTGCTCCTGTATTATAAGAGATTAACATACCACTAAAAATCAAAAATATTCTTAGAAGTTTCTCGATATGGAAAAAGGAAAATTTTGATATGGTTTTTTCAAGGGCTTTATAAAGAACAAAAGAAAAAAACATTGCCACAAATGGTGAAATTATCCAGGAAGTTATTATTTTTATAATAGATGTAATATTAACATGGCTATCAGAAGCAACAGCAGAGCCTATTAAACTTCCTATAATAACCTGATGAGTAGATAAAGGTAGTTTTCTCCAGTTTGAAATTATTATCAATATGGCAGATATTGTTAAAGCGACTATAACAATTGATAAATTTACATCAACTGTATTTTTCCCTACTGTTTTCATAACTTTCTGTCCCTGTAAAAAGATTCCAAGAAAGACAAGAATTCCAAAAAGAAATATGGCTCTTTTTAATTTTATTATTCCTGCTCCTACACATATGCTAAGAGCATTTGAGGCATCATTTGAGCCTATTCCAAAGGCAATAAGAAAGCTTGCAACAACTGCAACCTCTATCATCCCACCCTTCCTGTAATCAATTCTAATTCTTTACCTGAGGCTTAATTCAATAATATATAGATAATCACTTGCGTCTTCTATTAAATCGCTTATTTTTGTCAGATAACCTACAAAGTCATTTATTGTTTTTCCATCCCAAAAATCTTTTATTTCAACCGTTCTTAGTTTCTCAGATATGTCAAATTTAAGATCATCCACCTGTTTTTCATATATTCTTATAGCCAAACTTTTTTCTTTTAAATCTCCTTTTCCTATAAAAGCATCAAAAGCGATTGAAAGCAGTTTACACATCTCTGAGTTGATTTTTGAAACTCTGATGCATTCATTTTTTATGATTTTATAAATCTCATCTTTTACATATCTGAATTCAAAAGCGGCATCTTCAAGAATGTCAAAGGCTTCATCAACTATTTCTATAAATTTGCAGATGTTAGGTCTTATAAAAGGAAGAAATGCTCCCTGATGAATGGTTGTTATTATTTCTCTTCTTACAGAGTCTGCTTCCCTTTCAAGGTCTGAAACACAAAAAGTTCCTTCTTTTTGTTCTGTTATTATAGAATTTTCAAAACATTCAGTGGCAGAGCACAGAATTTTTAAGTGAGTTTTAATACTCTCTATTACTTTTTTTTCTAATTTACCACCGGATAATAATTTTTCAAACATTTTTTAATCTCTCCTTGCTCTTGCTATTAATGTTGCAGAAAGAACATCAAAAAGAGATACAACTCCTACAATTTGTTTGCCTTCATGAACAAATACTCTTGCAATATTAAACTTTTCCATGAGCTTTATTAAATGTTCAATTTCTGTTTCTTTGTCAATACTTATAACAGGTTTTGATGCAATTTCTTCTATTTTTATTTTATGAGGGTCTAAATTTTTGGATATAACCTTAAAAACGATGTCTCTTACTGTTATTACTCCATATACATCATTATCATCTTTGGGAAGAACAATTAGTGAACGCATTCTTCTATCTACAAGTTTTTCAATAGCATCATAAACAGTGGCATCTGGTTGTATTGTTTCAAGCTTGGTATTCATTATTTCTTTTACCTTTGTATTCATCTCTTTACCTCCAGATATTGTTTTTGTTAAAATATTATACAAGTTTTATAAAAAGTTGACAATCCAGCTTAAAAATTCTTATATTATTAGTTATGGATGCCACCGTAGCTCAGCGGGTAGAGCAGCTGATTTGTAATCAGCGGGTCGGGGGTTCGAATCCCTTCGGTGGCTTGAATTACTTGAAGAGAACAATTTATAATATTGTTGCGGAGGGGTTCCCGAGTGGCCAAAGGGGACAGGCTGTAAACCTGTTGGCGTCAGCCTTCGAAGGTTCGAATCCTTCCCCCTCCATATATGCGGGAATAGCTCAGCGGTAGAGCGTCAGCCTTCCAAGCTGAGGGTCGCGGGTTCAAATCCCGTTTCCCGCTTTTTTATGCCCATGTAGCTCAGTCGGCAGAGCACGTCCTTGGTAAGGACGAGGTCACCGGTTCGATCCCGGTCATGGGCTTTAGAGAAGAGGAAAATAAAAGTTTTAAAGATTTTAAGGAGGAGACGATGGCTAAGGCAAAATTTGAGAGGAAGAAGCCGCATGTAAATGTAGGCACGATAGGGCATATTGATCATGGTAAGACCACATTGACAGCAGCGATAACGAAGTATTTGGATTTGAAGGGATTGGCGCAGTTCAGGAGTTATGACCAGATAGACAATGCACCTGAGGAGAAGGCGAGGGGTATAACGATAAACACAGCACATGTAGAGTATGAGACAGAGAAGCGTCATTATGCGCATGTAGACTGTCCTGGGCATGCAGACTATATAAAGAACATGATAACAGGGGCAGCGCAGATGGATGGAGCTATACTGGTAGTGGCAGCAAATGATGGACCTATGCCACAGACCAGGGAGCACATACTACTTGCGAGGCAGGTAGGAGTGCCTTACATAGTAGTATTTATGAACAAGACAGACATGGTAGATGATCCTGAGTTACTGGATTTAGTAGAGCTTGAGGTGAGGGAGTTATTGAGCAAGTATGGATTTCCTGGAGATGAGATACCGGTAGTAAGGGGCAGTGCATTGAAGGCATTGGAGAGTAGTAGCAAAGATCCTAATGCAGAGGAGTACAAGCCTATACAGGAACTTTTGGATGCACTGGACAGTTATATACCTGAGCCTGAGAGACCGATAGACAAGCCATTTTTAATGCCGATAGAGGATGTATTTAGCATATCTGGACGTGGAACAGTAGTGACAGGTAGAGTAGAGAGGGGGATAATAAAGGTAGGAGATGAAGTAGAGATAGTTGGATTGAGAGAGACAAGGAAGACGGTAGCAACAGGTATAGAGATGTTTCGTAAGATACTTGATGAGGGTAGAGCTGGAGACAACATAGGAGTGCTTTTAAGGGGGATAGGGAAGGATGAAGTAGAGCGTGGTATGGTTCTTGCGAAGCCTGGGAGTATCACACCGCATACAAAGTTTAAGGCAGAGGTGTATGTACTTACGAAGGAAGAGGGAGGAAGGCACACACCATTTTTCAATGGATATAGGCCACAGTTTTATTTTAGGACGACAGATGTAACTGGAGTAATAAAGTTACCTGAAGGAGTGGAGATGGTGATGCCTGGGGACAATGTGAATCTGACAGTGGAGTTGATAGCACCGATAGCAATGGAAGAGGGACTTAGGTTTGCCATAAGAGAGGGTGGAAGAACAGTAGGTGCAGGTGTAGTTACAGAGGTGCTGGAGTAAAGATGAGAGACATAATTTTACTTCAATGTACAGAATGTAAAAGCAAAAATTACTCTACAACTAAGAATAAAAAAAATACACCTGATAAATTACAGTTAAAAAAGTATTGTAAACATTGTAGAAAACATACATTACATAAAGAAACAAAAGCATAAGAATAGGCCAGTAGCTCTAACGGCTAGAGCACCGGACTCCAAATCCGGGGGTTGGGGGTTCGAATCCCTCCTGGCCTGTTCGTTATGTTTTTTTGAGGTGAGATATGATAGCAAAGATTAAGAATTTTTTTAATGAAGTAAAAATAGAGGCAAAAAAAGTTAACTATCCCAAAAAAGACGAAGTAATTGCTTCTACATGGGTAGTTATTGTGACAGTTGTTTTAATTTCTTTTTTTCTTGGTTTAGTAGATTTTGTTTTATCAAGAATTGTAGCTGAATTTATCAGGTGAGAATATGGCAAAACAGTGGTATGTAGTTCATACAATGTCAGGTTTTGAGGAAAAGGTTAAGGCTTCCATTGAAGAGAGAGTTAAAAGTAAAGGACTTGAAGATAAAATTTCAAGAATTTTAATTCCTACTGAAAAGATAATTGAAGTAAAAGGTAAGAAGAAAAAAGAACAGGAAAAGAAATTTTATCCAGGATATATTCTTGTAGAAATGGAACTCAATGAAGAAACATGGCATTTAATAAGAACAACTCAAAGAGTGACAGGATTTGTTGGTGGCAAAAAACCTGCTCCTATTCCAGAGGAAGAAGTAGAAATGATCTTACAGCAACTTGAAAAAGGTAAAGCTCCACAGATAAAAGCCCATTTTGAAAAAGGCGAAACTGTGAGAATTACTGATGGACCATTTACTAATTTTACAGGATATATTGATGAAGTAAATTCTGAACAGGAAAGAGTTAAGGTTATGGTAAGTATCTTTGGAAGACAGACACCTGTAGAACTTAATTTTTCACAGGTTGAAAAGGTTTAAAGGAGGAATACATTATGGCAAAAAAGGAAGTAGTAGGACAGGTAAAACTTGTAATACCTGCAGGTAAAGCTAATCCTGCTCCACCAGTAGGACCAGCACTTGGTCCACATGGTATCAACATTATGGAGTTTTGCAAGCAATTTAATGCTCAAACCCAAAATATGGGAGATACTCTTATTCCTGTTGTAATAACGATCTATAAGGATAGGTCATTTACTTTTATACTTAAGACTCCACCTACAAGTGAGCTTATCAAAAAAGCTGCTGGAATTATTAAAGGCTCGGGTGCAACAGGTAAAGAAAAAGTAGGCACATTAACTATGAAGCAGGTGGAAGAAATCGCAAAAACAAAATTACCAGATTTGAATACAAAATCCTTAGAGGCAGCAATGAAGATGGTTATTGGTACAGCAAAAAGCATGGGCGTGGAGATAAGGGGGTAATTTAAAATGGGTAAAAAATTAGCTGCTGTTAAAGAAAAATTAGATTTAACAAAAGAGTATACACTTGAAGAAGCGATTGACATTTTAAAAGAAAATAGTTTTGCGAAGTTTGATGAAACTGTTGAAATGGCAATAAATTTAGGAGTTGATCCAAGAAAATCAGATCAGGTTGTTCGTAGTACAGTGGTTCTTCCTCATGGAACAGGAAAACAGGTAAGGGTGTTGGTTTTTGCTAAAGGTGAAAAAGAAAAAGAAGCAGAACAAGCAGGAGCTGATTATGTAGGCGCGGAAGATTTAATAGAGAAGATTCAACAGGGATGGCTCGAATTTGATAGAGCTATTGCAACTCCAGATATGATGGGACAGGTTGGTAAGCTTGGTAAAATTCTTGGTCCAAGAGGATTAATGCCCAATCCAAAACTTGGAACTGTAACTTTTGATATTGCAAAGGCAGTTAAAGAGGCAAAAGCAGGAAAAATCGAATACAGAACTGATAAAGGTGGAGTTGTCCATGTTCCTATCGGTAAACTTTCTTTTGATAAAGAAAAGCTTATTGAAAATGCCATAGCGGTCTTGAAGTCAGTAATTAAAGCAAAGCCACCTACATCAAAAGGTAAATACATTAAGAAAGTAGTTTTGTCTTCTACAATGGGACCGGGTTTGAAAATAGATATATCAAAACTTAAACTTTAAAACAGGCTTTGCCTGTTACAAATAATCTGAGACAGCAGGTGCCATGAGGCTTAATGGTTAAACCGCCTGCCGAGATTAGGAGAACAATAGATTGACAAAGCCTTCATCCGCACTGCTGTCCGGGAAAGGAGGGATAATCTGAGCACGATTAAAGAAAAAAAGAAAAAAACAGTTGAAGAACTTACTGACAGGCTATCTAAAGCCAAATCTTTTATTTTAACTGATTTTCAGGGCTTGACAGTTGCTGAAATATCAGAATTAAGGCAGGCAATAAAAGACTCTGGTGGAGAGTATAAGGTATGCAAAAATACTCTTTTTAAGATAGCCGTGTCAGATGTTTCTCTAAGAGAGCAGTTAGAGAGTTCTCTAAAGGGATGCACTGGTGTTGTTTTTGGTTATGATGACCCTGTTGTTGTAGTTAAGAAAGCACTTGATTTTTCTGAAAAAAATGAGAAGTTTAAAATTAAACAGGGTGTTGTTGAAGGCAAGGTATACTCTTTAGCAGAACTTAAAGAGATCTCCAAATTACCTTCAAAAAATGTTTTACTTGGTATGCTTGTTGGTGGTATGAGTTCTCCATTGCAAAAAATGGCTTATGCAATGCAAGGAGTTACTCTTAAATTACTTTACGCATTAGAAGCATTGAAAAATAAGAAAACTCAATAAAAGGAGGAAAAAGTTATGGCAATTACAAAAGAAGAGGTTTTTCAATTTTTTGACAATCTCACAATTATTGAACTCAGTCAATTTATTAAAGAGTTTGAGGAAAGATACGGAGTTACAGCAGCAGCCCCTGTAGCAGTCGCAGCAGCAGTACCAGGAGCTCCAGCAGCAGCTGCAGCAGCTCCAGCAGCAGAGGAAAAAACAAGCTTTGATGTAATCTTAAAGGCAGCAGGAGATAAAAAGATTCAGGTAATTAAGGTAGTAAGAGAACTTACTGGACTTGGTCTTAAAGAGGCTAAGGATCTCGTTGATGGTGCTCCAAAGCCAGTGAAAACAGGTGTTTCTAAGGAGGAAGCTGAGCAGATTAAGGCAAAACTTGAAGCTGAAGGAGCAACAGTAGAAATACAGTAAAAAATAAAAAAAGAAGGAGAACCATGATAAAGCCTTTAAGAGAGAGAATAAACTTCGGAAAGGTACCTCCACTTGTGGAGGTGCCTTATCTTTTAGAGTTTCAGAAAAAATCTTTTGAGAAATTTCTTCAGAAAGATGTTCCACCAGATGAAAGGGCTGATGAGGGGCTTCAAGCAGCTCTAAATAGTGTTTTCCCTATAAGCGACTATAACGGAACAACTACAATAGAATTTATTTCATACTCAGTTGGAGAGCCTAAACTTACTCCTTATGAATGCATGGTCAAAGGGTTGACCTATTCAGTTCCAATAAAGATGAAAGTTCGTTTAAATATATGGGATAGAGATGATGAGGGAAGGAAAATTCTGAAAGAATCAAGGGAGCAGGAAGTTTTTCTTGGTGACCTCCCAATGATGACTGAAACAGGGAGTTTTATAATAAATGGAGTTGAGAGGGTTATTGTTAGCCAGTTACATAGATCTCCAGGTGTTTATTTTGCCCCAGACAGAAGCAAAAGCAGGATAAGTGGAAGATTTCTTTATTCAGCACGAGTTATACCAGTTAGAGGTTCATGGCTTGATTTTGAATTTGATTCAAAGGATCTTTTATATGTCCGTATTGATAAAAGGAAAAAGTTACCAGCCACTATTGTTCTTAAAGCATTGGGATATACGAATGAGGACTTGTTGAAAATCTTTTATCCCATAGAGGAAATAAGAATTAAAGATGAAAACACATATACAAGAGTTGTAACTGATATTTTGGCAGGAGTTAGAACAAAAGTAGATATTGTTAGTCCTGATGGTGAGATTATAGTCAAGGAAGGCAGTAAAATTACAAAATATGCTCTGAAAAAGATGAAGGAACTTGGGATTCAAGAAATCCCAATCCCGAGAAGTGAAATTATAGGAAGAATAACCCTTTCAGATATTGTTGATCCTGAAACAGGAGAAGTTATAGTTGACAGTAATAAAGAGATTACAGAAGAGGCATTCCACAGAATTCTGGCTGCTAAAATTCAAAAATTAGAACTGCTTTTCATAGATAATGTTAATTATCTTCCTTCATTAAGAGAGACATTACTTACTGATAGAGTTACAAGTAAAAAGGATGCATTAAGAGAAATATACAAAAAATTAAGACCTGGAGAACCTGCTACTGAAGAAGCAGCAGAGGAATTGTTCTATGGATTATTCTTTGATCCAAAAAGATATGATCTTTCTGCAGTTGGAAGGCTTAAACTGAATCAAAAATTAGGCCTTGATATTCCTCTTGATGTAAGAGTTCTTACTGATAAAGATATCATAGAGATTGTTAAATATCTTCTAAATCTCAGAACAGGCAAGGGAGAGGTAGATGATATAGATCATCTTGGAAACAGGAGAGTAAGAGGAGTTGGCGAACTTCTTGAAAATCAGTTCCGCATTGGTCTTGTAAGAATGGAAAGAGCAATCAGAGAAAAAATGACAATAACAGATGTTGAAACAGCCATGCCTCATGATGTAATAAATACAAAACCTGTAATGGCAGCAGTTAAGGAGTTTTTCAGCACAAGCCAGCTCAGTCAATTTATGGATCAGACCAATCCATTGAGTGAGATTACACATAAAAGAAGACTCAGTGCTCTTGGTCCTGGAGGACTTACCCGAGAAAGAGCAGGATTTGAAGTGAGAGATGTTCATCCAACTCACTATGGAAGAATATGCCCTATTGAAACTCCAGAAGGACCTAATATTGGTCTTATAACTTCTCTTGCAACTTATGCAAGAATTAATGAGTTTGGTTTTATAGAATCTCCTTATAGAAAAGTTGTTAATGGAAAAGTCACAAATGAGATACATTATTTAAGTGCTCTTGAAAGTGAGAATTATGTCATCGCAGAGGCAACGACTCCAGTAGATAAAGATGGAAACATTATCGGAGAGACAGTTTCAGCAAGGGTTAAGGGAGATTTCAAGATGGTATCCCGTGATGAAGTGCAGTACATGGATGTCTCTCCAAAACAGATAGTTAGTTTGTCTGCTTCTTTAATTCCATTTCTTGAAAATGACGATGCAAACAGAGCTTTGATGGGTTCGAACATGCAACGACAGGCAGTTCCTTTAATTCAAACTGAAGCTCCTGTAGTTGGTACCGGAATGGAACTCTATGCAGCAAGAGACAGTGGATGGCTTGTTGTTGCAAAAAGGGCAGGAATAGTGGAAAGTGTTGATGCTACAAGAATTGTAGTTAGAGTTACTGAAGAGGGCGGTGGAGTCGATATATATAATTTGGTCAAGTTTCACAAATCCAATCAAGGAACATGCATGAATCAAAAGCCTATTGTGAAAGTAGGACAGATTGTAGAAAGAGGAACAATTCTGGCTGATGGTCCTAGCATGGATAAAGGTGAGTTAGCACTTGGTAGAAATGTTCTTGTAGCATTTATGCCTTGGGGTGGATATAACTTTGAGGATGCTATCCTGATAAGTGAAAGATTGGTAAAAGAAGATGTTTATACTTCCATTCATATTGATGAATTCGAGATTGAATGTAGAGATACAAAGCTTGGTCCAGAGGAAATCACAAGGGAAATTCCTAATGTAAATGAAGAACTTCTTAAAAATCTTGATGAAGATGGAATTATAAGAATAGGAGCTAAAGTAAAATCAGGTGATATCCTTGTTGGAAAGGTAACACCAAAGGGAGAGAGAGTTCTTACTCCTGAAGAAAAGCTTCTTTACGCAATATTTGGCGAAAAGGCAGAAGATGTTAAAGAAAGCTGCCTTTATGTTCCTCCAGGAATAGAAGGAGTTGTTATTGATGTAAAGATCTTAACAAGAAAAGGAAAAGAAAAATCTAAGAGAGCTCTTGCCATAGAAGAGGAAGAAATAAAGAGAATAGAAAGAGACAGAGAAGATGAGATAAGAATTCTTAAAGAGACAAAGGCAAGCAGAATTAGAAAGATACTGCAGGGTAAAGTTGTTCTTGAAGATGTCAAAAAAGGTGACAAAATTCTGTGCCATAAAGGAGAAGTACTTACAGAAAATGTTGTTAATCTTCTTGATGTAAATCAACTGCTTAAGCTGAAAGTGGAAGACCCTGATGTTAAGGCAGAGGTAAACAGGGTTAACAAAGAGGTGGAGCAGAACATAAAACAGATTTACGCAAAATACAATGAAAAGATAGAAAGAATTCGTAAAGGGGATGAGCTTCCTCCTGGTGTTAATCAGATAGTGAAAGTTTACATTGCCATGAAAAGGAAAATTCAGGTTGGAGACAAGATGGCAGGAAGACATGGAAACAAGGGTGTTGTTTCAATGGTTCTGCCTGAGGAGGATATGCCATATCTTGAGGATGGTACACCTGTTGATATAGTACTCAATCCTTTAGGAGTTCCTTCAAGAATGAATGTTGGACAGATTCTTGAGACTCATTTAGGACTTGCTGCTAAGGCTCTTGGTCTTCATATTGCAAGCCCTGTTTTTGAAGGTGCAAAAGAAGATGAAATAAAAGAGATGCTTAAGAAAGCAGGATTTTCAACTACAGGCCAGGTAACTCTTTATGATGGCAGAACAGGGGAGCCTTTTGAAAGGCCAGTTACGGTTGGTTATATGTATATGCTTAAACTTCACCATCTTGTTGCAGATAAAATTCATGCTCGTTCCATAGGTCCTTATTCTCTTGTTACCCAGCAACCCCTTGGAGGTAAAGCACAATTTGGTGGACAGAGACTTGGTGAAATGGAAGTTTGGGCACTTGAAGCCTATGGTGCTGCATACACACTTCAGGAGTTTTTAACTGTAAAAAGTGATGATATAACAGGTAGAACACGGATGTATGAAGCTATTGTAAAAGGACATCCTGTGCTGGAACCAGGAGTTCCTGAATCATTTAATGTTTTGATAAAAGAACTCCAGAGTCTCTGTCTTGATGTGGAACTTCTGGAGAAAAAGAAAAAATTTGAATAATGAACATTGAACTTTAAATTTTGAATTACTTATAAAAGGGGGTATAAACCTTGATAGAAGATATTTATTCACTATTTCAAAAACCTAAAAATCCGAGAGATTTTGATGCTATAAGAATAAAGCTTGCTTCACCCGAAAAAATAAGAGAATGGTCATACGGAGAAGTAAAAAAGCCAGAAACGATTAATTACAGAACATTTAAGCCAGAACCTGAGGGG
Source organism: Thermodesulfovibrio aggregans (assembly GCF_001514535.1). NCBI lineage: Bacteria > Pseudomonadati > Nitrospirota > Thermodesulfovibrionia > Thermodesulfovibrionales > Thermodesulfovibrionaceae > Thermodesulfovibrio > Thermodesulfovibrio aggregans. The sequence continues at coordinate 1,029,733 of NZ_BCNO01000001.1, forward strand.
CTTTTTTGTGCTAAAATTTTTGGTCCGATAAAAGATTGGGAGTGTCTTTGTGGTAAATATAAAAGGATGAAACATAAAGGTGTTATATGTGATAAATGTGGTGTTGAGGTAATTCAGAGTAAAGTAAGAAGAGAGAGAATGGGTCATATTGAACTTGCCTCTCCTGTAGCCCATATATGGTTTGTGAGAGGCGTTCCAAGTAAAATGGGTCTTTTACTTGATCTTTCAGTAAGACAACTTGAAAGAGTTATTTATTATGAAGACTATATAGTTATTGATCCTGGTGATACACCTTTAAAAGAAAAAGATATTCTCACTGAAGAAGAATACAAAAAATATTTTGCCCAATACGGTACCAAATTTAAAGCTGGAATGGGAGCAGAAGCTATAAGAGAACTCCTTAAGAAGATTGATCTTGAAGTTCTTGCAAAAGAACTTAAGGAAAAAATAGAAACTGCTACATCAACAGGAATCAAGAGAAAACTTACAAAAAGACTTAAAGTTGTAGAAGCTTTCAAAAATTCAGGAAATCGGCCTGAGTGGATGATTCTTGATATCATTCCTGTGCTTCCTCCAGAGTTGAGACCTCTTGTGCCTCTTGATGGCGGAAGATTTGCTTCTTCAGATTTAAATGACCTTTACAGAAGGGTTATAAACAGAAATAACAGATTGAAAAGACTTATGGAACTTAAGGCTCCAAGCGTAATTATCAGAAATGAAAAAAGGATGCTTCAGGAAGCTGTTGACACACTTTTTGATAACACCAAGCGTTCAAAAGCTTTGAAAGCAGGCACTCGCAGACCTCTTAAATCTCTGAGTGATATGATAAAAGGTAAGCAAGGAAGATTCAGACAGAATCTTCTTGGTAAAAGAGTTGACTATTCAGGAAGATCTGTTATTGTAGTTGGTCCTGAACTTGATATGCATCAATGTGGATTGCCAAAGACAATGGCTCTTGAGTTGTTTAAGCCTTTTGTTTTTAATAAACTTGAAGAAAAAGGTTATGCTACAACAATAAAACAGGCAAAAAGACTGGTTGAACAGGAAAAACATGAAGTTTGGGATGCTCTTGAAGAGGTTATTCAGGAACATCCTGTACTTTTAAACAGAGCTCCTACACTTCACAGATTAGGAATTCAAGCATTTGATCCAGTGCTTGTTGAAGGAAAAGCGATAAAACTTCATCCTCTGGTATGTACAGCTTTCAATGCAGACTTTGATGGTGACCAGATGGCTGTTCATGTTCCTCTTTCTTATGAAGCTCAGATTGAGGCAAGAGTTTTAATGATGTCAGTTGGAAATCTTCTTTCTCCTGCTAATGGTAAGCCAATTGTTGTACCAACACAGGATATGGTTTTAGGAATTTACTACCTTACAAAAGTAAAGAAAGACGCGAAAGGTGCTGGTAAAGTTTTTTCTGATCCTGAAGAAGTTATTCTTGCTTATCAGAGCAAGGTGGTGGAAAAACATGCTCCTATAAAAGTCAAATTAAATGGAAAGCTCGTTGAGACCACTGTAGGGAGAATTCTTTTTAGAGAGATTGTGCCTGAGGGTGTTCCTTTTGAGATGATTAATAAGGAGTTGACAAAAAAAGAACTTGGAAAACTGATTGAATACATTCACTACAATTTTGGTAAGAGAGCAACAGTTTTATTTTTGAATAAACTTGAAAAATTAGGATTTGAAGTTGCCACACAATCAGGAATTTCTATATGTATAGATGATATGCATATACCTTCAAAGAAAGCAGAGTTGATTAAAGAAGCAGAAGCTCAGGTAATGGAAGTCCAGAGGCAGTATGCTGAAGGATTAATTACGCAGGGTGAAAGATATAACAAAGTCATAGATATATGGGCAAATGTTACTGAGAAAGTTGCCGACGAAATGATGAAAGAACTTGGCGCAGAAGAAGGTAAAGAACTAACTCCAGAGGAACTTGTAGAAAGAAGATCATTTAACAGCATATTTATGATGGCTGACTCTGGTGCTCGTGGTAGTATTGCTCAGATAAGACAGCTTGCTGGTATGAGAGGACTGATGGCAAAACCATCAGGTGAGATTATAGAAACACCTATTACAGCTAACTTTAGAGAAGGTCTTACTCCTCTGCAATACTTTATATCCACTCATGGTGCAAGAAAGGGTCTTGCGGATACAGCGTTAAAAACAGCAAATGCCGGTTATTTAACAAGAAGACTCGTTGATGTAGCACAGGATGTATTCCTTGTTGAACATGATTGTGGAACAAAAGAAGGAATATATACTACTGCCCTGGTGGAAGGCGGAGAAATAGTGATGACTCTTGAAGAGAGAATATATGGCAGAACCTTAGCAGAGGATGTTAAAGATCCTTTAACAGGTGAAATAATTGCAAAAAGAGATACTTTGATAGATCAGGTTCTTGCAAAGAAGATTGTAGATGCAGGAATTGATAGAGTAAAAATTCGTTCAGTTCTTACCTGTAGAACAAAATTTGGTGTTTGCTCAAAATGTTATGGAATGGATCTTGCCAGAGGTGAACCTGTTGAGATAGGTGAGGCAATTGGAGTCATAGCTGCTCAGTCTATTGGAGAACCAGGCACACAGCTTACAATGAGAACATTCCACATAGGTGGAGCAGCAACAAAAATAGTTGAACAGGCTGTACTTGAAGCTAAAAGCTCAGGAACAGTGGTCTTTAAAAACATTCACTATGTAGAAAAAAAAGATGGTTCAATGATTGTTCTTAATAGAAATGCCATGATTGCTATTGTAGATGCATCAGGAAGAGAGAGGGAAAAATATAATCTTGTATATGGTGCTAAAATTCTTGTTAGAGAAGGACAAAAAATTGAAGCAGGACAAAGATTGGCTGAGTGGGATGCCTATACAACACCTATTATTACTGAAATAGGTGGCAAGATAGCTCTTGGTGACCTTGTTGAAGGTGTAACATTTAAAGAAGAAACAGATCCTACGACAGGTCTTTCTCATAAAATAATCATTGATTATCCAGCTACTTACAGACCTCGTGTTACCATAAAGGATAAGGATGGAAAAACAGCTAAACTTCCTTCAGGAAGTCCTGCAAGATATCTTCTGCCAGCAGGAGCAATTTTAGTTGTTGACAAGGGTGATGTAGTAGAACCAGGAGACATCTTGGCAAAAATTCCAAGAGAGACAATTAAAACAAAAGATATCACAGGAGGTCTTCCAAGAGTTGCAGAACTCTTTGAAGCAAGAAGACCAAAAGAAACAGCAATTGTCAGTGAGATAGACGGAATAGTGGAGTTTAAGGGAAGTCAGAAGGGGTCAAGAGTTATAGTTGTCAGGGGAGCAGACGAAACAAGAGAATATCTAATTCCTAAAGGTAAACATGTAATAGTTCATGATGGAGATTGGGTTAAGGCTGGTGAACCTCTTATAGACGGATCAATTAATCCTCACAGCATACTTGAAATATTAGGTCCAACAGAACTTCAGAGATATCTTGTTGATGAAATTCAGAAAGTGTATAGACTTCAAGGTGTTTCAATACATGACAAACACATTGAAGTGATTGTAAGACAGATGATGAAAAAGGTAAGAATTGAAGATCCTGGAGACACATCTTTTCTAATAGGGGATGAAGTCGATAGATTTGTATTTATTGAGGAGAATGAAAAAGTTATAGCCCGTGGAGGTAAACCTGCTCAGGCAAAACCGCTTTTACTTGGAATTACAAAAGCAGCCCTGTCAACTGAGTCATGGGTTTCAGCAGCTTCATTCCAGGAAACTACAAGAGTTCTTACTGATGCAGCAATTGAGGCAAAAATCGATGAACTGAGAGGATTAAAAGAAAATGTAATAATGGGAAGAATTATTCCTGCAGGCACAGGATGTCCTGTATATAAAGATACTTTGATAAAAGGTGAATTCTACAACATGCAAGTGGGGCAATTGAGCTACGAAAATATTGAAGAAAATTGATACTACCTCGCTTTATAGCAGATGTTATGCTTGGAAGCCTGAGCCGATGGCTCAGGCTTTTTGGTTTTGATACACTATACAGGAATGATTACACCGATAAGGAACTGATTAAGCTTTCTCTGCAAGAAGATAGAATACTTTTAACCAGAGACAATGCGCTCGCAAGATCAAAATTATTGAAAAAGGTTTTTTTGATTCAATCAGAAGAAATCAGGGAGCAAATTATTGAAGTTTTGTCTAAAATCGAAATTTCATTGGATTTACTTAGTCTTAAACCAAGATGTCCTGTTTGCAATGGAGAAACTGAAAGCATAAAAAAGGAAGAAATTAAAGGGGAAATACCTGATTATGTTTTATTTTCCAGTCAAGAGTTTATAATTTGCAAATCATGTGGTAAAATTTACTGGCAGGGAACTCATAAGGAAAAGATTGATAAAATTAAAAAGGAAATTTTAAAAAGTTTAAAATAATTTATTTTCCTTCTTAAAAACTTTCAAAATTCGCATTGCCGTTGGTAAAATTTGATTTTCAATGTAATAATCAATGTCAATTTTTGATGGTTCTGCAAGTTCTATTGGATAAGCTCTTTCACTTATTGAACCAGAGCCTTTCTGAATTATGTATCCTATTACACTTCCTTCACCAACTGGGATTTCTTTTTCAAGCAGTCTCTTAGCAGCTGCTACATGGGGAGATATTAATTTATACTCTGAAACAGGTTTTGAAAGCTGCTCATAAACTACGAGATCCTTCAAGTCGTACTTGCCTTCCCGTAAGGCTTTAATTCTCTCATCAAGATATTTGAAGGCTTTTGGAATATCCTCTTCAATAAGGCATATTCTGAGAATCTCCTGCTGGGTGGCTCTTGCATATCTGCAGAGGTCTCTTCTTACAACTTCAAGTCCTCTTATTTTCAATCTTCCTTTTTCATCAACCAGAGCGTATCTTTTCTTTGCCACACCGCCTATTTGTCTTGGAACAAAGAGCCCTTTAACATAAAAATCCTCAAAATCAAGCCTCATAACTCCTGGCAAACTCTGATTTATCTCTTTAATAAACTGTAAAACTTCTTCTTTGCTATCTATTTTCAGGAATGCTGAATCTGTGTCTGCATATATTGGATGAAACCCTTTTTGTTCAGCTTTAGTTAAAACCTCCTTAATCCAGTATCTTCCAAGAGCTGTAATTGCTTCAGCACATTCCTTGGAATACCATCTACTTGCAGGATAAGCATAGTACCCATAGGATGCATTTATAATTGTTTTCAGTGCTTTCTGTTTTGTATCAAGCTCTAAGTATTCATGAGATTCTGGATTAAGTGTTTTTAGTTGTTTTTTCAGCTCAAGTCTTTCCATCAGAAGTTCTTCAATTGCCTGAGATTCAAAACCTCTGATGTTTTTACAGAACCAGTAGGGAAAGTCCGGAACTTTGTAGCCACTTTCTTTACAACAGTTGCAATTAAGGGTATCAATTGAGATGTTGTATGTAGCAATTATTGATGGATAAAGCGAAGCAAAATCAACGACAGCAATTCCTTTATGAAGTCCTACTTCCGGTTCTTTTACAAAGCCTCCTTCATATGTAATTTTCTGACGCTCCTTTATCTCATCAAACTTTGGCTGATTTGGAATTACTCTGTTTTGTTGCTTTGCCTTTTTTATGTAATACCACTCAACAAGCTGGCTATAAGGCATTCTTGATGTGTCAAATAGAGACTGTCCTGTAATTTTTGTAAGTTCCATGATATCAGGAAGTAGCATTTTTGAAAGTTCATACACAAGTTCACTGTCTTTTAAGCAGTATCTTGCCAGTTTGTCAAGTTCATGACCTTTATCCCATGCCTGTAAAATTTCTTCGTACTCCATCTCAAGTTTTGTATCGCCAAGAAGTTCCTGGGAAACATTTTTCAAAGTAAGTTGCTCACTTTGAAGGATTGGTGAAAGAATATTAAAAACAAAGTTAAATATGTCAATGTGGACTCTTCCAATAAGTCTTGCTGTTGTAAATCTTGCTCTTTTTGAAAGAGTAATACCTGAGTTATCCCGTGAAAGAATTCCTATGTCAACCTTAAGCTGTTTTGCCCTTTCTCTCAGTATTGGCATGTCATAGAGGTCTGTATTGTATCCAACAATAATATCAGGATCGTAATCTCTTACATTTTCAATAAAGTTTTTTATAAGCTCTTTTTCATTCTTAACAACTGTAGCATCTATAGTGTATTTTGCTTCCTGATATGTAATAACCCTGGATAATCCCTCACCGAAAATTGAAATCATTACAATGGATGGAGTTCCTCTTTGCACCTCAATAACTTCCATATCAAAAGCAAGAATTTTGAGCTTAGGCGGATTTGCCGTAGCTTTTTTAATTGATTTAATCTGATTTCTATGAGTTTCAATTTCAAGCCATTGAAGACAGGACAGTTGTTTTTCAGCAAGATACATTCTGTATGGAGATATCTGATATTCAAATTCATCAATTATTGAGCCAGATCCACCTCTTTTTGCCTCAAGAATTTTTATTGCATCTCTTACTTTTTGTAAATCCTGATGTCGTTTTGTATAAATTTTTATGAACTCCCTTTCTTGACCATAAAAAATTCTTTTATCTTCAGTTATTTCAGTAACTGGAAGGGATTTTTCCCTGACAATTTTTTCAATTTCTGCAGCAGCCTTTTTTTTATCTGAAGGAAGTACTAAAAAATAAGGACGATATGAAGAATCAATGAATTTTTCCCTCCTGCCGTCTTCTGTTATTCCAAATAGAAGAATGCCTTCAGAGGAGTCGTCTATGTCAATAGGATAAAATAGCATCTTTTTAATTATACCTGAAGTTACCTAATTTAAAATATAGATTGCATAGGTTGATGTTTTTTTGGTATAAAATAATTAAAGGCTTCCTGCCCTGCTCGTGATGTGAGGAAAAGGGGATCCGGCAGTTAGATCCGTTAGGGAGCCAGCGTAGGTAGCGGTGTGCATGCCTCTTCGGAGGAAGCCTAACCTACCTACAAGGCACCCACTTGTCTGAGTGGGATCTAACTTTCCTTATCACACGGCAGGGCGGGGTTATGATGATGGTGGAGAAATCCATTTTAAGATAGATTTTTAAAGTTATTTAAATTTTTAATTTTATTTTAAATAGATTTTATAACAAGTTTTTCTCCCATCATCATAACCCCCTGTAAGCCTACAAAATAAATCTGGAGGTTGTAAAATGGAATTTTTATACATTCTTATTGCAATTGTCATTGGTGCTGCTACTGGATATGGAGTATATGTTTTTCAGAAAAGTAAACTTAAGGAAGCAAAAAGAAAGATCGATGAAGAAGTAGAAAGAATTCTTGAAGAAGCAAAAAAAGAAGCAGAAACAATAAAGAAAGAAGCTCATCTTGAAGCAAAGGAAGTTGTTTATCAATTAAAATCTGAAGCAGAAAAGGAACTAAAAGAAAAAGCAAAAGAGATAAGTTATCAGGAAAAGAGACTGAGACAAAAAGAAGAACTCCTTGATCGCAAAATTGAACAGGCTGAAAAAAGAGAAATAGAATTAAATAGAAGAGAAAAGGAAATAGGTTCAAAAGAAAAACTTTTACAGGAAAAAGAAAATTATTATAACAAGCTTATTGCTGAGCAGCAACAACTTCTTGAGAAAATAGCAGGAATGAAAGAAGAGGAAGCAAAACAGGAACTTTTCAAAAAAGTTGAACAGGAAGCTCGTTTTGAGGCAGCAAAACTGATTAAAAGGATAGAAGATGAGGCAAGACAAGAAGCAGACAGAAAAGCAAAAGAGATACTCAGTCTTGCTGTTCAGAGATATGCCAGCGATTATGTTGTAGATGCTACAGTTACTGCAGTGAGTCTTCCAAATGATGAAATGAAAGGAAGAATAATTGGTAGAGAAGGAAGAAATATAAGAGCCTTTGAAGCCTTAACAGGAGTTGATCTTGTTGTTGATGATACTCCAGAACTTGTTATCCTCTCATCTTTTGATCCAATAAGAAGAGAGGTTGCAAGAATAGCGCTTGAAAGGTTAATTATGGATGGGAGGATTCATCCAGCAAGGATAGAAGAAGTAGTGGAAAAAGCAAAAAAAGAGGTAGAAATGGCAATAAAAGAGGAAGGAGAAAAAGCAGTATTTGAATTTGGACTTAGTGGGATTCATCCTGAACTTATAAAACTTATAGGTAGATTAAAGTACAGAACTTCTTATGGACAGAATGTTTTGCAACATTCAAAGGAAGTGGCATGGCTCAGTGGAATTATGGCAGGTGAACTTGGTGTAAATGTGAAACTTGCAAAAAGAGCAGGACTTTTACATGATATCGGAAAAGCAGTGGATCATGAGATGGAAGGCTCCCATCAAGAGATAGGTGCAACTCTGGCAAGAAAATATGGTGAAAGTGAAGAGGTGATAAATGCAATCCTCAGTCATCATGAAGATGTAGAATTCAGTTGTGTTGAGTCTGCATTGGTTGCAGCAGCAGATGCTCTTTCAGCAGCTCGTCCAGGAGTAAGAAGAGAAACAATTGAAAGTTATATTAAGAGACTTACAAAACTTGAGGAACTCGCCATGTCTTTTCAGGGAGTTCAAAACTGCTATGCTATTCAGGCAGGAAGAGAGGTACGATTAATCGTAAGACCTGATATGGTTTCAGATGAAGAGTGTGCTTTAATTGCAAAAGAATTAAGCAAGAGAATAGAAAAAGAACTTAGTTATCCTGGACAGATAAAAGTAACAGTAATAAGAGAAACAAGATTCATAGAGTATGCAAAATAATGAAACATTAAATATTCTTTTTATTGGTGACATAGTAGGTAAACCGGGCAGACAAATTGTAAAGTCATTACTTCCAAAAGTTATAGATCAGTATAAAATTGAGTTTGTCATTGCTAATGCAGAGAATTCTGCTGGTGGTTTTGGGATAACAGAGAAAGTAGCTCAGGAACTTTTCTCATATGGAATTGATTTAATAACAACAGGAAACCATGTATGGGATAAAAAAGAAGCGATTCCATATATTGCAAAAGAATCAAGAATTTTGAGACCATTGAACTATCCACAGGGAGTTCCAGGATTTGGTAGTATTGTAACAAAAACAAGAAAAAACAATCTCATAGCTGTTATAAATGTTTCAGGAAGAGTTTTTATGAATTTGCTTGATTGTCCCTTTAAAAGCACAGAAGAAGAAATAAAGAGAATCAGAGAGCAGACAAAAGTTATATTGATAGATTTTCATGCAGAAGCAACTTCTGAAAAGATGGCCTTTGGTTACTATTTTGATGGACAGGTTAGTGCTGTATTAGGAACTCATACTCATGTTCAGACAGCAGATGAAAGGATACTTCCAAAAGGCACTGCCTATATCACTGATGTGGGAATGACAGGGCCTGAAGACTCTATAATAGGCTTTAAAAAAGATGAAATATTGGAGAAGTTTTTAACTCAGATGCCTAAAAAGTTTGATGTTCCTTCCGCTGCATCAATATTCTCCGCAGTTGTAGTTCAGATTGACAAAGCCACAGCTACTTCAAAAAATATTATTAGATTAATGTTAAGACAGTAGTAGTTTACAAATTTCCTTTTTTTTGATAATCTTTAATTATGAAAAATTCAATTATTTCCATTTTTTTAATTTTGACCTTCCCGCTTATTGCATTCTCTGACTATGTAGGAACAGATGTTTGTAAAACATGTCATATTAAGCAATACGAGAATTTTATTAAGTATTCAAGAATGTCTCGTTCTTTTGATGCTGTAGAAAAGATGAAGAATAAACTTACTCAAGAAGAACTAAACAGTTGCTACCAATGTCATACAACAGGATATGGTAAAAAAGGCGGTTTTGTTTCTATTGAAAAAACGCCTAATTTAAAACATACAGGATGTGAGGTCTGTCATGGACCCGGGAAAAAACATGTTGAAACAAAGAATGCAAAATACATAACAAGAAAATTCACACTTCAAATATGTGAACCCTGTCATACAGAAGAAAGAATAAGAGCTTTTAGATTTAAGCCTCTACTTTATGGAGGTGCTCATTGATGTTTAAATTCATAAGAGAAAAAATTGGAAATAAATTGATGCTTACATTCATCGGAATTATTTTAATTGTTATGGTCATTGAGATGACCTTCAGAATCTATTTTGGAGTACAGGACAGACTAAGAATTGCAGAAATGGGGAATAAAGAAGTTATGGATACTATCTATGCAACAATGAAACATCCGCTAACAGTTGGTGACAGTGATACAATTCATAGAGATTTAGAAGAAATAGGACAGAAATATAAAAACATTAGTGTTTATCTCTGCGATTTTAACAGAGATATTTCTTTTTCCACAGATAAAAAGGTAATAAATAAAAAAATAGACCAGATAATAAGTAGCAAAGAGTTTATTGATAGTCTTAATGAAAGTTTTAAGGGTAATGGCGATGAATATAAATCATTAGTTTTTAACATTCAAAAAAGGCGGAATCTTATTTCGGTTATTCCCATAAAAAACGCACCTGAGTGTTTCCATTGTCACGGTTCATCAAGAAAAATTCTAGGTGCACTTGTTATGAAGACGGATGTTGAGGATGTCTATAAAACCGTAATTGACCAGAGGAATAGGTCTTTAGCTCTGACAGTATTTGCATCTTTACTGGCAATTTTTGTAACACATATTTTCGTAACTAAATTCATAAGAAAACCTCTCAATACTCTTGTTGAGGCAACTCATAGATTTGCTAAAGGTGAAATGCCCGTGATTGAAAAATATCCTCCCGATGAGATAGGAACTCTTATAAAAACATTCAATTACATGGTTAATGAAGTTGCCAAATCAAAAATGGAACTTGAAAAGGAACTCACACGTAGAGCAAGGCTTCTTGAGGAAAGAGATGAGCTTGTGGCTTTGCTTCAGAAAGCGAATAAACAGTTAAAAGAGCTTGATACTCTTAAATCTGCTTTTATAGCAAACATGTCTCATGAATTAAGAACTCCAATGAATGCAATCATTGGTTATACTGATTTATTGCTTGATGAGGTTGATGGTCCTTTGAATGAAGATCAGAAAGCTTCGTTGAAAAAAGTAGCTGCAAACGCAAGACATTTATTGCAATTAATAAATGATGTCCTTGATATTTCAAAAATTGAATCAGGAAAGATTGAATTAAGGCCAAAGGAGGTTGATCTAAAAGGATTAATTGATAGCATTATGGTAACATTTGAACCATTGATAGCTAAAAAAGGATTAAGCTTTGAGTTGAACATAGACAATGGAGCAGAAAAACTTTATGTTGATGAGGACAAAGCAAAACAGATTCTTATAAATTTAATCTCCAATGCTGTCAAATTTACGCATCAGGGTGGAATAACAGTAAAGGCGAGAATTTCAGAAAGAGGCTTGGATAAACAGGGAAATCCGCAGTTTGTTGAAATTTCTGTAGCTGATACAGGAATTGGAATTAAGAGGGAGGACCTTGATAAAATCTTTGATAAATTTGCTCAGGCTGATGTATCAACAACGAGGCAGTATGAAGGAACAGGTCTTGGTTTGAGCATCGTAAGGGGACTTGTGGCACTTCACAAAGGAATGGTCTGGGCTGAAAGCGAGGTAGGTAAGGGAAGCACTTTCTATGTTCTTTTGCCTTTAAAAAAGGAAGTTTTTGACAACCCTGGTCCTGTTGTTGAGGAGAAAATGGCTGAAACACTCTCTCAGTATTTTGAAGTTCCAAAGGAGGTTTTCCTTGAGGAGCCTTCTTATGAAGGTAAATCAGTAAGATGCTGGGATTATACTCAGTGTGGACATGTTAATTGCCCTGAGTATGGCTCTTCTGAAAAACGTTGCTGGCTTGTTCTTGGAACTCATTGTAAAGGTATGAGGATAGCTTCATGGCCAGAAAAAGTGGAAGCATGTAGAATCTGTGAAGTTGTCCGTGATCTTGTTTTGCATAGAGAGCCTTTAATAATAGAATCCAAACCATCGGAAAAAGAAAAAGTTGTACTAGCCATAGATGACAATCCTGATGCAATTGATTTGATTAGAAAATATCTTGAGAAAGACTATAAAGTCATTGGACTTCTCAGTAGTGAAGAAGCAGTTAAAAAGGCAAAAGAGATTAAACCAGTTGCAATAACTCTTGATATAATGATGCCCAAGAAAGATGGCTGGCAGGTTTTGAAAGAACTAAAAGAAGATAAAGAAACAAGGGATATACCGGTCATAATTGTTTCAATAATAGACAACAAAACTCTGGCATTCAGCCTCGGAGCTGCCGATTATTTTGTAAAACCTCTTGATGGACATTCTCTCCTCAAAAAGATTAAATCCATTGAGATATATAAACCTGTTAAGAAAGTGTTTGTTCTTGAGAGAGATGAAAAGACTTCAAAAGACCTGACAGGTATTCTAAAAGAGACAGGATATGAGGTGACAGTTGCAAGGGATAGTTCAGAAGCCATAAATATTGTTAAACTTCATAAGCCAGATCTTTTTATAGTTAATATAACTGATCCTGAAAGTAGCGCCTTCAATTTTCTTGATTTTATAAAAGGATCGCCTGAATTAAAGGAAATACCAATTATTGCTCTTACAAATAAAGAATTAACAGATGAAGAAAAAGAAGCTTTAGATGGTAGAATAAAAGAAGTAATAAACAAGGCTCTCTTTTCAGAAGAAGAACTTATATCAGAACTAAAAAATAGTTTAAAGAAAATAGGAGGTTAAGAGTGAAAACAATTCTTGTTGTTGATGATAATGAGGATTCAAGAGAGCTTGTAAAAAAGATTTTAAAAAAACAAGGATATGAAATTATAGAAGCAGTAGATGGTGAAGATGCTTTAGCAAAGGCTATTGCATACAGACCAGACCTTATCCTTATGGATATATCAATTCCCAAAATAGATGGTTATGAAGTCACAAAAAGACTTAAATCTAGAATTGATTTTAAAGACACACCAATAATAGCTTTTACTGCCCATGCAATGAGGGGTGATCAGGAAAAAGCGCTTGAGGCTGGATGTGATGGTTATATTTCAAAACCAATCAATGTGAGAGAGTTTCCAGAGCAAATAAAAATCTACTTGAAGGAAAAATGAACGAGCAGAAGCAAACTATTTTAATTGTCGATGATAACATAGATACAGTTGAACTTTTAAGAAAGAGATTAAGGGCAGAGGGCTACAATACAGAAGAAGCTTATGATGGAGAGCAAGCTTTAAAAAAGGTATATGAAAGCTTTCCTGACTTGATAGTTCTTGATGTTATGATGCCAGTAATGGATGGATATGAGGTCTGTCAGAGGCTTAAAACTGATGAAAGAACTAAGTTTATTCCAATAATTATGCTTACAGCAAAAAGTGATGTTGAAAGTAAAGTTAAAGGACTTGATATAGGTGCAGATGATTATGTTCCAAAGCCTTTTGATTATAGGGAATTATCAGCAAGAATTCGTTCTCTGCTTTTGAAAAAAGAAACTTCAGAGAAAGCAATTGAGGAGAAAAGAACAGAGGCAGTAAGAAAACTCATAGATAGTCTTTCTCATGAAATAAGAAATCCCATTGTAAGCATTGCAGGATTTGCTAAAAAAGTATATGACAATCTTCCTCCAGGGGATCCAAATAAACCTTATCTGATGACCATACTTCAGGAATCAGAAAGGCTGGAAAGACTTTTGAAAGAAATCCTGAACTTAAAAATGATAGCAATTGGGTTTATGGAAAATGTTGATCCCAAAATTGCTATAGAAGAGGTTTTAAGTGAAGTTGGCAGGGAAATAGAAGAAAAGGCTATTGAGGTGGAAACAGATTTTAAGGATGTATCAGAAGTTTATATAGATAGGGAACATTTAAAAATTGTTCTCCGAAACATAATAAAGAATGCAATAGAGGCAATGGAGAAGTCAGAAAAGCGTTTATTAAAGATTTCTCTTGAACAGGTTGGAGATGAAGTATTGATAAAGATTTCTGATACAGGTAAAGGAATTCCTAAAGAATTAATTAAGAGAATTTTCGATCCATTTTTTACATCAAAAGTATATGGTCCTGGTCTTGGACTTACAGTAGCTCTTACTATTGTTCAGTATTATAGAGGCTTTATTTCAGTTGAAAGTGAACCACAAAAAGGGAGCACATTTATAATAAGATTACCTGTGAGAGTAAGATAGATTGTTTCTCATCTATCAGCATGATAAATAATTTGATTTTTTAACCCAATTATTAAAATCACTCCTGGAATTGCTACAAGAAAAGTTAAAAAATAAAAAGCTGTCCAACCAATGTTTTCAACAACAAAACCCGCTGTAGGACTTATCATTACCCTACCAAAAGAAGCAAGGGATGAAAGAAGTGCATACTGTGTTGCAGCAAAACTTCGATTACATAATCCCATCAGGAAAGCTAAAAATGCAGTTGTTCCCATACCGCCAGTAAAGTTTTCAATAATTACTGTTAGAACAAACAATACTAAGTTCTTACCTTCTATAGATAGAAGCATAAACATAAGATTTGATGCTGCCTGAAGTATTCCAAATGAAATCAAAGCCTTATAAACACTTATTTTTCTTAGTAAAAAACCGCCAATTAAAGAACCTACAATTGCTGAAAGTAGTCCGCCAATTTTATTAACCGTTCCTACTTCACTTAGAGAAAATCCAACAGCTCTTATAAAAAATGCAGTACTGAGAGAGCTTGCATAGGCATCACCAATTTTGTATAGAACAATGAATAAAAGCAAAATAAAGCTTTTTTCTCTTTTGAGTAAATCCCTGAAAGGTTCAATGAATGATTCTTTCAATGTAGCTGGTTTTTTAATATCATCTGGCTCATCTGCCCATATAGTTGTTATTATTCCGATAATCAAAAAAGAGCTTATTATTGTAAGAGCAATCTGCCATCCAAGATAGTCTGCAAGTAAAAGGCACAGTCCTCCTCCAACAATTAATGCAACTCTGTATGCAGTTACAGCAAAGGATGCGCCAATACCTCTGTCTTTTGGTCTAAGGATTTCTGTTCTGTAGGCATCAATTGATATATCCTGAGATGCTGAAAAAAAAGCAACCGCTGCTGCCGCCATACTGAAAATTAAAAGATGCTTTGGAGTGAATGTTATCATCAGAAAAATTCCAGCTAAAATTAGAATCTGGCAAATAATAATCCAGCCCCGTCTTCTTCCAAAACCTGGAATGCTAAATCTGTCAAACAGGGCAGACCACAGAAACTTAAAACTGTAAGGAAATGTAAGTATTGTCAAAATACCTATTGTTTCTATATCAATTCCTTCAGTTGTAAGCCATGCCTGAAGAGTTCCACTTATGAGAGGAAATGGAAGTCCAGAAGCAAAACCAAGTGCAGTTACAACTGCTATATCCTTTGTCCGTTTACTCATCAATCCATTCTATCTTTACAGGTAGTCTGCCTTTGATTTTAAACCCCTCACTGAATGACTCAATAAAAGCAGATACAGCAAGTTCATTTGAGTCATAAACAGCTATTACTGTTTTTGCTTTCCTGAAAGGTCTTAAAATATAAGGATTACCAAAGGAAACAACAACTGCATCATTATTTGATATGATTTTCCTTATTGTAGTCTCTTCATGTTTTTTTAACATATATTCTTTTCCTGCTGCCTTAATGTTTGTGAATGTTGCAATTAATGGTGTGGCTTTTGAAGGTTTATAATCTTTCAAATCATATACAGAACCAAAGTAATTCTGAAATGCCCTTTTTATCTCATCGCTATAACCTTCTGTAAGATAGGGAATAATCTGTCTCCTATTTAAATCATCTATTTCATTTTTTATTATAGTAACTGTTTTTTTGAATGCTCGGTTGACTAAAGACTTTTTTTCATAGGTAACAATTGTTGGAAGTATTTTTTTTATCTTTTTTCTTAAATTATTAATTTTTCTTAGAGCTTCTTTTATTCTTCTTTCGGTAATCATTCCCCTTTCATAGGCTAATTTTATCTCTTCTAGAACTTCGTAGGGTTGTTCAGGATGAAGAATTACATCTGCTCCTGCCATAAGAGCTAAAGCATGAGGATTTTTATAATCTCTCAAGGCTTTCATATTCATTGCATCTGTAAGCACTGTGCCTTTAAAACCGAGTTTCTGCTTTAGCAAATCATCAATTATTTTCTCTGAAAGTGATGCAGGATATATGTCGGAGGCAACTATATGCCCGACCATAATTGAGGAAACCTTTGACTTAATTGCTTCTTTAAAGGGTTTTAGATGTATTTCAATATCATCTTTAAGAACAGGAAGTTCCAGATGAGAATCTTTTTGTGTGCCACCATGACCGGGAAAGTGTTTCCCGCATGTCAACAATCCGTAAGATTCAAAGAATTTTATAACAAATCTACCATACTTTGAAACAACTTCAGGATCATCTGAAAAAGCTCTTGTGGAGATTATAGGATTTTGAGGCTCTGTATTTACATCAAGCACAGGTATAAGAGCGAGATTTATTCCCACATCAAATGCTTCTTTTATAACGATTGAATAGAGAGTTTTAAGCTCATTTTTTTCCTGTTTTAAATTAAATCCTGCTACAATTCCCATTTGAGACGGAATTAATGTTCCACCTTTTATCTGTTGCCCCACGCCTCTTTCAATATCAGAGGCGATTATTAATGGGTTTGATACCATTTTTTGAATATGAAAGATAAATTTTTTTATTTCACTATAATCTCCTCCAAAAACCACAAAGCCGCCTATTCCGTCTTTGACAAGTCTTTCAATGTAATTTCTGTATCGGGAATCATTGATTTTATCACCGTCAAGTCTTGCTATAATTAAATTCATTAAATTGTGCATACAACTGCATATTATGAAACAAATATAGCTAAATATTCAATTCTATCAATGGAAAAGACAAGATTTTATCTCATTAGATTTACAATTTTGCAATTGCTTTTTTGCTTGTACTCTTTACTGACTGGAAAAACTTAAAGACAGTAAATGGTTTATGATACGGAATTTGATGATTGATTACAAATCTCAGGCTAAGGGTAGTTCATAGGAGAAGTATATTCTTATACCCTTTTCCTTAGCGTAATTTCTTACAGATGGTGATGCTTGATAGGTAACTATAACAAGTATTTTTTCTCCAGTGAGAACTTTTTCAATTTTTCTTACTTTATTAAGAAAATTATCTATATCTGTTTTCTTAAGTTGTGTTTTGCATTCCCCAATTATCCATTTGTCTCTCTCATCTATTTTTCCTTTACCAAAAATGTTTATCTCTTCATATCTGTTTGCCGAAATCTCAATGAAGTCTCTTTTAATAAAATCTATTGTTCCCAAACCAAAATCTCTTTTTAGAAGGTCAGGCAGTCCTTTGTATGCTCTGTCTTCAAGAATGTATCCTACAGTGTGGGTAAGTCCACCGAGTTGTTCTCTTGTTTTTTTGTGTTCCCCTATGAGCTGTCTAAGTTCTTCCTCAGTTTTCTTCTGAGCTTCAGCGAGTTCATTTAGTCTTTGTTCTGTGTGTTTCTGAGCTTCAGCGAGTTCATTTAGTCTTTGTTCTGTGCGTTTCTGAGCTTCAGCGAGTTCATTTAGTCTTTGCTCTGTGCGTTTCTGAGCTTCAGCGAGTTCAGCTAAAGTATGTTCAAGTTTTGTAAGTCTTTCTTCAGATTTTTTCTGAGCCTCGGCAAGTTCTGCAACACTTTTTGTTAGTTTTTCAACTTCTCTTTTAAGTTCAAGAAAGTCTTCTCGCTTTACAACTTCACCAATTGTTTTTTCAATAAATCTAAGGATTTTAAGAAACGCAGACCTTACCTGAGGTTCAAGTTTCTCAAGTTCTTCAATTAGTTCTACATTAAATATCATAATCTGTTATACAATAAACTCTAAATTACACCTAAAGCTTTACCAACTTTTTTAAATGCCTCGAGGACTCTGTCAAGATGTTCATCAGTATGAGTTGCCATGTAACTTGTTCTTATCAAAGCTTTTCCTGGTGGTACAGCAGGAGAAACGGCTACATTGGCAAATATACCCTCATCCTGTAGCATCATTACAAATTTAAAGGCAAGCTCATCTTCTCCAACAATTACGGGAATTATCGGTGTTTCTGCTACTCCGATATCAAAACCTAACTCTCTAAATCCCTTTAACATCTTATTTGTATTTTTCCAGAGTTGCTCTCTTCTTTCTGGTTCAGACTCAATTATATCAATTGCTGCTGAGACTGCAGCTACTGATGCAGGTGGGGGGCTTGCACTGAAAATGAATGCTCTTGCAAAGTGTTTTATATAGTTTATTACATCTTTGTCTCCAGCAATAAAGCCACCAATTGAAGCGAGAGACTTACTATATGTTCCCATTATAAGATCAACATCTTGTTCAAGATCAAAGTGTTCAGCAGTTCCACGACCTGTTCTGCCAAGAACACCTATTCCATGAGCATCATCAACCATAATTCTTGCACCATATTTTTTGCATAAATTTACAACTTCCGGAAGTTTTACTATATCACCTTCCATACTAAATACTCCATCAACAACAACAAGTTTTGATTTTCCTTCAGTTTCTTTGAGAACTCTTTCAAGGTCTTCCATATCGTTGTGTTTGAATCTTTTAACTTCGCCAAAGGAAAGACGACATCCATCAACAATGCTTGCATGGTCCATTTTGTCAATAATTACAACATCATCCTTTCCAATTAAAGATGAGATTACTCCAAGATTTACCTGAAATCCTGTAGTAAATATTAAGGCAGCTTCTTTTCTCATGAATCTTGCAAGTTTTTCTTCAAGCTCAACATGAATGTCAAGAGTGCCATTTAAAAATCTTGAGCCAGCACAACCTGTTCCGTATTTCTTTATTGCATTTATTGCTGCTTCTTTAACTTTTGGATGATTTGTAAGCCCCAGATAGTTGTTTGAGCCAATCATAATCATCTTTCTTCCATTCATTATTACTTCAGGACCCTGAGCAGACTCAATCATTCTGAAGTAAGGATAAACTCCTATCTTTTGAAGTTCATATGCTATAGTAAATTTAAAACATTTTTCAAATACATCCTTTTTCATATCCAGTGATTTTGCAGATACCACTTTGCTGTCCATTGCATCCCTTCCTTTAACTTAGTTTTTGTTTTGAAGCCAAGCAAACGCTCGGCTTTTTCTGTAGAGCAAACCCAGCATGGCTGGGCGAGTTCTTTCAGTTTATCGCTATTTATTATACTTTTTTTGTCAAATTTTTGAAATACTTTTATAAAAAATGTGCCAATTGACTGAGGAATTTTAATTTTAACAGGTCTTTTCCCTATCGCTTCTGATATGGCTTCAACTATCTCATGCGTATTGTAAGGTTGAGAGTCGGCAATGAAAAAAATCTCTCCAACTGCTTTATCATCTCTTGATGCAGTGATTATGCCTCTTATCAGGTCATCTACATATATCATGGAATATTTACCTTCTGTAAGGTATAATACAATGCCTGCTTTAATCATTTTAAAAAAGGTAAGAAAGTCTCTATCTTTTGGTCCATATACAGCTGGAGGTCTTATTATCGTAACCGGTATTTTATCTCTGAAGAACAGGACAGCTTGCTCACCCATAAGTTTACTTTTACCGTACTCAGATACAGGAGAGGGTTTTGTTTCTTCTGTAACAGGGTTACTATTGACACAAGGTCCTACAGCAGCCAGACTGCTTATATGAACAAATCTTTTGAGAAAAGAATTTCTCTCTACTACTATTTCAACAAAATTTTTGGTACCAATATAGTTTGACTGAAAAAACTCTTCTGGATGAGATGCTTTAGTGATTCCTGAAAGATTAAAGACATAATCAAATGTCCATTCAATCTTTTTTAGGCTTTCCTTATCTGAAAGATCAGCTTTAATAATATTTATATTAAGTCCTTCAAGAAAACGAAGGCGAGTAGGATTTCTAACTATACAATAAACTTCATGATTTTCTTTCAAAAGATTCTCTACAAGATGACTTCCTATGAAACCTGTTCCACCTGTAACAAGAACTCTCACTCAGCTTTCCTCACTTTAAGAGTAAGTCCTATTACTTCTTCAACTATGATTTCTTCGTCCTTTTTTATTTCATGATCAGATATAGCCTGCCAAAGTTCTCCATGAACCATAACCATACCTCTTTGTCTATCAATATCAGTTTTTGCTATTCCTTTCATACCAATTAGTTCCTCCACTCCAGTAACTGGCTTTCTTTTATGAGCTTTGTAGGCAAGTCTCAATAAAATTCCAAAAAACATTGCTGTTACAGCAGTTACAGGTATAATAACAGAAAGAGAAAGCTTAAATAATGGATTTGCTGTATCAAAAAGCATTATTGAACCAAGTATAAAACATATAACTCCTCCAAGTGTTAAAAGTCCATGAGATGTGAACTTTAGCTCAAGAATAAATAAGATAACACCAAGAAGAATTAGTCCTGCAGCAGCATAGTTTATTGGAAGTGTTTGAAGACTGTAAAAGGCAAGAATTAAAGAGATTGCACCAATTACACCTGGTAGTATAGCACCTGGATTACTGAGCTCAAATATTATGCCATAAATTCCAATCATCAAAAGAATGTAAGCAATGTTAGGGTCACTTATGAAGTTAAGAAGCCTTTCTCTAAAGTTCATCTCAATTTTGTTTATTTTTGCTGTTTTTGTATTTAAAGTAACCTCTCCATAAATTGTTTTTACCTTCATTCCGTTTATCTCTTTTATGAGACTATCAAGATCATCAGCGATTAAATCAATTACTTTGAGTTTTAATGCTTCTGTTTCAGTGGATGAAATGCTTTTTCTTACAGCTTGCTCAGCCCATTCAATATTTCTTCCTCTTTGTTTAGCAATTGATTTAATGTAAGCAACTGCATCATTTGTAACTTTTTCAGCCATTGTTTTATCCATTTTCTCTCCAATAGCTACAGGATGGGCAGCACCTATATTTGTCCCAGGAGCCATAGCAGCTATATGAGCAGCAAGTGTTATAAAAGCTCCAGCACTTGCAGCACGGGCTCCCTTTGGTGAAACATATACAATAATTGGTATTTGAGAATTAAGCATCTCTTTAACTATACTTCTCATTGATGTGTCAAGCCCACCTGGTGTGTCAAGTTGAATTATAACTGCTTCTGCCTTTGTTTCATGGGCTTTTTTTATTCCCTTAATTGTATATTCAGCATGAGGTGGATTTATCACCCCGTTTACTGTAAGCACAATAATCTCTTTTGCATGTGCTGATGAAAAGAGTAAAAGTATTAATAAAGGAAAGATTGCATATTTTATCTTCTCTATCATGAAAAATTATAACAAACTTTTGATATTTTCTTTTAGTAATGTTATTGCCCTGTCTGAAAAATCTTTGTCAAGCAATCCATTGCTTGAAGGAGTCTCAAATACTCTTTTTGGCAGAGTTAAATTTTCAATATCAAAACCAGAGTTGATTTTAAAACTGTATTTATTAGCATAGATTTTTTTACCGATTCTTAAAATTTCTTCTTCATTTAAATTAAATCCTGCAATTTTTAAACATTTAAGCACGATTTCTGGAGTATAAATCTCTCTTCCAAAAAAGCATATTACAAGGCTAGACAAAATCTGTCTCCACTGTTCTTCATTGAGAATTTTTTCAACCAATTGTTCTGCAGTTACAGGCTTTATCATTGCCTCTTTGTCGATTGCATATCCAGCAGAATCAAGATGACTGTGCCTTGCACCAAATAAGTATCCAAGATGTGCTGCTAATCCTGTGTGATAACCTGGCATTTCGTTTTTACCATAAGTTAAAGCAAAATCTTTTCCACCGTATTTTGAAGATACAAAATCAATTCCTTTGGCAACATCTTTGAAAAATTCTGCTTCACTGTAAACGATTTTTCTTACCAATTCAATGTAGGAGTCAACTTTTCCCCACTGTGGAATAATTCCTTCGGTTTGCTTTTCGTTTATTATTCCTTTTTCAAAAGCCTCTGTTATCCATGCAAGAGTCACACCTGTTGATATAGCATCAACTCCCATATCTTCAACAATTTCAATTAATTTTAAGACATCTTCGCATTCAGTAATTCCTAACATTGAACCAAGCGCATATATAAGTTCATAGTCGTAAGATAGATAAACAGTTCTGTAAAAGTATGCTTCATCTTCATAGGGCTTTCTCAATGCAGCAAGGTGAACACAGGCAACAGGGCAGTGAGCACAGGCGACTCTTCTTGCAAGATATCTCTGAGCAAAGTTTTCACCTGAGATGTTTTCAATTCCTCTGAGTTCGGTATCGAGGAGATTTTTTATTGGAATTCCTTTTGAAAAACTTAAGGGTAAAACATTTGCAGGTGTACCAAGTTCATGATATTTTTTCATCTTTTCAGATTCTGAAAGTTGACGGATGAGGTCCAAATAAAGATTTTTGTATTCTTTAAAATCTGTTACAGGCAGGTCTCTTTTACCAGTAATAAGCACAGCCTTAAGATTTTTGCTTCCAAATATAGCTCCAAGCCCAAGTCTTCCAAAATGTCTGTAGGTTTCAAGAGTTACACAGGCAAAGCTTATGAGGCGTTCACCTGCGGGTCCAATTCTCATTATGGTTCTTAGCCCGGCACCGGGTTCACGATTTCTAATTATTTTTCCTGCAGATTCTTCTAATCCCCAAAGTGTTGTTGCATCCCTGAAAAATACTTTATTGTCATGGATTGAAATATAGCACGGTCTTTCACTTCTTCCTTTGATAACTATTGCTCCATATCCTGCCATTCTGATAGCAATAGCACTTCTACCTCCTGCATGGGATTCACCAAGATTTCCCGTATGAGGCGATTTAAACATTGCTACAGTCTTGGATGCTATAGGGAAAAGTCCAGTTAACGGTCCTACCGCAAAGACAATCGGATTATCAGAAGAAAATGGATGTGTATCTGGAGAGCAGTTTTCATCAAGAAGTTTTATGGCGACTCCGCAACCACCAATATAATGTGTGAAAAGATCAGGTCTTTCCTCAATCCAGAATCTCTTTTTCGTTAAGTCAATATAAAGAACTCTTTTTAAAGGATCATCTTTAATCATTTTCTTACAAACTCCAAAACTTTATAATGACAACTTTTTGCACATTCTCCACATTGAATGCATATGACAGGCTTGTTTTTCTCATTTTTCCAACCTATTGCATCAAGAATACAGGCTTTTACGCAGTATCCACATCCTGTGCATCTTTCTTCTTTCAGCAAAACACCACCACCTTTTCTAACTATTAATGCATCTTCAGGACAGGCACGGGCACAGGGTGGATCTTCACAACCACGACATACAAAAACTGAAAAACCTCTTGATATTCCTCCCTGAGATCTTACTTTTATACAGGATGATTCAAGTCCTGCAGATTGATGTGCTCTGCTACAAGCAAACATGCAGATTAGACATCCAACACATTTTTCACTGTCTTTTACAAAAACGGGCATAATGAAATTATAACATGTTATAATTCCAAGTTGAGCATGGAAAAAGAAATTTTCATATTTTTTCATAAAACTATTGCAAACAGTTTTTTAGATAATACAATGCTTTTTTTTACTCAGATAGGATGGATACTGTGGTTTCCAGTATTTCTTTACATGATATTTAGATACTTCAGGGAAAGGGACTACATAGAGATTGCCTCTTTAATTACAGCTATCACATTATGTGTATTTATTTCTGACTGGTTTTCTCTTGAAATTAAAAATATTGTTCAGAGAGTTCGTCCCTGCCATGTGGAGTATTTTAGAGGAGTCGTTGGATGCACAGCTTCTTATAGTTTTCCTTCAAATCATGCAGCAAATTCTCTGGCTGTGGCTACTGTTTTAATATTATTCGGTAAAAGAATATGGAAAACTAAGTTGGTTTTACTCTATATTATTTCAGTAGCCCTGTTTATATGTTTATCAAGGCTTTATCTTGGAGTTCACTGGCTGACAGATGTGCTGGGTGGTGCTTTAATTGGATTAATTATTGGGGTTGGAGTTTCTAAAGCCACGTTATCAGTGGTAAATATGAAAAGATTTTTTTACTTTTTTCTCGTAATTATAAGCCTTTTCAGAATTTATTTTATTCTTCATGGACCATTAGACCTTAGCCCTGATGAAGCCCATTACTGGGAGTGGTCAAGAAGACTTGACCTAAGTTATTACTCAAAGGGCCCTATGATTGCCTATTTGATAGCTTTTTCTACTTATCTCTTTGGTGATAATCCTTTTGGAGTGAGAATTTTCGCAGTTGTTTGTTCCTTTTTGAGTAGCATTTTTCTATACAAAATTGGCAAAAAACTTTTTGATGAAAAAACAGGATACATAAGCGGGATTCTTTTTCAGTTAATCCCTCTTTTTTCAACCTTCGGAGTTCTTTTTACAATTGATAGTCCTTTTATTTTGTTCTGGATTGTTTCACTGTATTTTCTAATGATTGCAATAGAAAGGGGAAAAGTTTACTGGTTAATTCTTGGATTTTTCATTGGGCTTGGGCTTCTTACCAAGTATACGATGGCATTTTTCTTTGTCTGTATGCTTATCTATCTAATAAAGAGAGAAAATTCTCTAAGAACTGCTTTAACAAATCCGTGGCTTTATGGATGCGTGATAGTTTCTTTAGTCGTATTTTCTCCAGTCATAATCTGGAATGCTCAGCATGAATGGGTTACACTTAAACACACTGCAGGACAGGCTCATATTTATGATGGATTGAGAATTTCACTTAAATATTTTGCAGAATTTATTGGTAGTCAACTCATTGTCTTAACTCCTTTGATTTTTATTCTTGGTTTTTATTTAATAATTAAACCTTTGAAACTTCAGCTTGATGAAAAGAGATTTTTTAACACCCCCTGGTTTCTTATATCTTTCTCAATGCCCATTTTTATTTTCTTTTTACTTAAAAGCATACAGGGAAAAGTTCAGGCAAACTGGGCAATGCCAGCCTATATTCCTTTTTTGATTGTTATTGCTTATGCTCTAACTCATAAGGTTTATAAAAAACTTATTATGTTAACAGTGTTGATGGCAATTATTTTTACAATTTTTAACTATGCTTTGCCCTATCTAAATCTTCCAGAAAAAGTTGATCCTTCTCAGAGGCTTAAAGGTTGGAAAGAACTTGGATTAAAGGTGTCAGATATAAAAAAAGAGCTTGAAAAAAGCGGAAAAGTGGTTATTTTCTCTGACAGATATCAGATTTCAAGCGAACTTGCTTTTTATACACAAGGTAATCCAATTGTTTACTGTATAAATCTTGGAAGAAGAATGAATCAATATGATCTTTGGCAGTCAATAAATAGTGAACTTAATGGTAAAACAGTCCATGGAATTTATGTTGTTTATGGACAAAAAGATATGCCCGAGCTTTATGTTTCATCAGCATTTGAAAGCTGTAATTCAGAGCATTTTACAGTTTATAAAAAAAGAGTTAAAATTAGAGATTATACAATTTTTAGATGTTACAATTTTAAAGGCATGCAACTAAAATTACCAGAAAGTTACTAAGGAGGAGATAACATGGATCTCTCAGTAGTGATACCCCTTTATAATGAAGAAGAAAATATAAATGAACTTCATAAGAAACTAACAGAAACTTTAAGTAAACTATCAATCACCTATGAAATTATTTATATTGACGATGGAAGCACAGACAATACATTGAAATATCTTGAAGAGATTCAAAAAAAGGACTCCCATGTTGTTGTTTTAAGTTTCAGAAGAAATTTCGGTCAGACCGCAGCCTTTGCAGCAGGATTTGATTTTACAAGAGGAGATGTTGTAATTACAATGGATGGAGACTTACAGAATGATCCAGCTGATATTCCAAAGTTTCTTGAAGCAATCAAGGATGCTGACTTGGTAAGTGGCTGGAGAAAAAAAAGAAAAGACCCCTTTTTATCAAGAAGACTTCCTTCAATTATAGCAAACTGGCTTATTGGAAAGGTTACAGGAGTAAGAATTCATGACTATGGATGTTCTTTAAAGGCTTACAGAAGAGAGGTTGTAAAAAATTTAAGGCTTTATGGAGAAATGCACAGATTCATTCCAGCCCTTGCAAGCTGGTATGGAGTGAAAATAAAAGAGATTGAAGTTCAACATCATCCAAGATACAGAGGAAAATCCAAATATGGAATAGGAAGAACAATTAAGGTGCTTTTGGACCTTGTCACTGTAAAATTCTTACACAGTTTTTCAACAAAGCCAATTCAGTTCTTTGGTCCAATTGGAGTTTTATTTATGGTGCTTGGTGCTGCAATTGTTGGATATCTTGTTTTACTTAAAATCCTTTATGGAATCTCCATAGGTGGAAGACCTCTTCTTCTTGGTGGATTCTTTTCTGTTTTGATAGGACTTAATTTTATTGGCATGGGACTTCTTGGAGAGATGATAGTAAGAGTCTATCATGAAACTCAGAAAAAACCAATTTATATTTTAAAGAAAATTCTGGGACCGGGAGATTGAAAAAATACATAAAATTTTTCATCCGTTTTACAGTAACTGTTTTATTGATTTTATACCTTTTTAAGAAAATTGAAGTTAAACATGTTTTAAATCATCTTTTTCTGATAAATCCATTAATTTTTTTGTCTGCTTCTCTTCTATACATTCTTTCATCATACATATCAACGCTGAGATGGAAAATTTTTTTATCAAATGAAGTAAAAGTATCAGAGCTTTTTTCTCTTTATCTGATCGGTTCATTTTTTAATAATGTTTTACCCGGAATCATAGGAGGAGATGTAGTAAAAATTTTCATGATAAAAGAAAAAGTTGGACTTAAAAAGGCTTTTGCCTCAGTTTTTATGGAAAGATATACAGGACTTTGTGCTTTATTATTAATTAGCTTTATATTTTTCTGTTTGTTCTATAAAAAGCTTCCACAGAATATTCTTATATGGAGTGTGCCAGCAGGTTTTTTGCTTTTTATATTAGGTACTATTTTTCTTTTATTGATTGGAAAAACTAAATTTTTTAGAGAATTTCATGATTATATTTTGACTTTTAATAAAAATCAGATATTGCAGGCGCTTTTTTACTCTTTCCTTGTTCAGTTTACTGTAATCCTCTCTGTTTATGTGATTTTTCTCGGAGTTGGGATTTCGGTTTCTTTTTTTGAAGTATGTATTTTCTTGCCGATTATTATACTTATTTCAATGCTTCCTATATCTCTATCAGGTATTGGAGTGAGAGAATGGAGTTTTATTTTATTTTTTGGAAAATCCTTTGGTGATACTCCGATTGTAGCAGTCTCCTTTTTATGGTTTCTTTCTCAAGTTTTTGCTTCTTTTACTGGCGGAGTTGAGTATTTAAGATTTAAGAAGCCTTTGAATGTAAAGAAGGAATAGAAATCTTTTTAAATCCCTGAGATTATTTGGGAATGGATCAGTTCGCAGCTTTTCTATGATTTCTGGCTGGGAGAGTTTGTCTTCAATTTTTAAATTGTATTTTTTAACAATCTCCCCGGCAATATAAAAAACATCCTCTCTTCTTTCTCTTAATGGAGGAATTCTTAAAAAAACAGGATTTAAAAGCTTAATAAGAGAGCTTGAGAACTCACCCTTAGCTGCTTTTATTCTGATATCCTCTTTCCCAACAAGAATGAATTTTACATCGGGAAAATCAACTGGGTTTATATCTCCCACTCTATAAAACTTTCCTTTTTTGATAGCTTTTTCAAATTTTTCCTGAAAACTTATTGGCATGCTGTCAAACTCTTTTATTACAAGAGTTCCTCCTTCTGCATTTTTTAATACACCTCTTTTTCCTTTTTTACCAAAGTATCCCTCTTTAATGCCAAAAAATTCCTCTTCCAATATTTCTTCTTCAATATCGCAAAAGATCATTACAAATGGTTTTTCTTTTCGAGGATTATTATCATCTGTATAGAGAGCAGCAGCAAGAAGTCTTTTCCCTACAGCTCTTTCTCCATAGATGTAAATATTTTTGTCTTTACCATTTTCTTCAAATAATTTTTTGATCATATTATGAAAAACAGGATTTTTTGTTTCAAACTGGAATTTCTTAAGCTGATAGAACGTCTCTGTAGAAAAAGGAATTTCTTCAATGACATTAAACTCCTGAGCAACAGATATGAATCTATCCATAGCAGTTTGAAGAATTTCAATTGAATCTGGCTCCTTTATGCGAAAATATTTTTTACTGAATTCAATAAACAATTCACGATTGTCAACAACTGAAGGAAACATCAGCGCTTGAGCACCATAGGAAGAAAGATCTGCAAGCAATGCTAAATCATAAAAACTTTGAAGTGCAGAGCCTTTTGGAGGAGCAGCATTTTTTATATCCTTATTTCCTTCAAAAAATATTTTAATCAATAAGTTTACCACCTCTTTAAAGGGAGGACAGAGTATGTTTCTCCTAAGAGTATCTATATGATTTGTTCCAAAGACCTTCTCCTCAAGAAATACTCGGTCTTCTATTGGAAGTTTTATCAGAAAATGAATTATGCTTCTGTATTTGGGGAACTCATTCATCATAAAAAGTAAGCCAAGACATGGTAAAAGTCCAGCAAAAAATGCTTCATCTCTGTGAATATGAGAAAATTTTTCTGATATTAAAGCTGAAATTTCACCACTCAGTACTCCATAGATCCATATATGTAAATCTTCACTTTCAAGGAATAGATCTCTTTGAATGATTAAATTTTCAATTTTATCTATTCCAAGATAGTTTACCATCTGGGAAAAGTTTGTTATTTCTACTTTTCCGCAGGGTTTATTAACTTCCTGAAAGATTAGATAGGCAATTATGGGATCGTATCTTATTAATTGAGAAACTCTTTGTCCGTCTTCTTTCAAAAGCTCTCTAAATCTTGAAATAGTATGCCTGAATACAGGAAAACTCATAAAATCTATTATAATAAAAAAGCATAGAAAATAAAAGAAAAAAATGTACAGGGAAAAAGATTTTGACATAATAGTTATTGGTGCAGGTCATGCAGGTTGTGAAGCAGCCCATGCATGTGCAAAAATGGGTTTTGCTACAGCTCTTTTTACAATTTATCTTGATACGATTGCTCAACTAAGCTGTAATCCTGCTATTGGAGGTTTAGCAAAAGGACATCTTGTAAGGGAAATTGATGCATTGGGTGGAATTATGGCAAAGGTAACTGACATGGCAGGAATTCAATTCAGGATGCTTAATCGATCAAAAGGACCTGCTGTCTGGTCTTTACGTGCTCAGGCTGATAGAATTCTCTACAATGTTTATATGAGAAAACTTCTTGAGGCAACAGAAAATCTCTTTATAAAGCAGGCAATGGTTGAAGAAATAGTTGTTGAAAATGGTAAAGTAAAAGGTGTTATTACTTCTCTTGGCGTTTTTTACGGAGCAAGGGCTGTTATAGTAACTCCAGGGACTTTTTTAAATGGATTAATTCACATCGGGCTTGATTCTTTTGAAGCCGGAAGGGCAGGCGAGTTTCCCTCAAAAAGATTGTCTGATTCTTTAAAAAAACTGGGATTAAAGCTTGGTAGACTTAAAACTGGTACTCCACCGAGAATTGATGCTAAAACAATAGATTTTTCAAAGACAGAGGAACAGTGGGGAGATTTTCCTCCACCACCTTTTTCCTATTCTACAAAAGAGATTACCAATCCACAGGTTCCATGTTACATTACCTACACAAATGAAAAAACTCATGAGATAATACTTAAAAATCTTGATCGTTCTCCGCTCTATAGTGGAAAAATTGTTGGTATTGGACCAAGATATTGTCCTTCTATTGAAGATAAAGTAGTAAAATTCAGAGAAAAGCCAAGACATCAGATATTCCTTGAACCAGAGGGATTAAGTAGAAAAGAATACTACGCAAATGGAATTCCCACTTCTTTACCATATGATGTTCAGGTTGCATTTGTAAGAACTATCCCAGGACTAGAAGATGCTGAGATAATGAGACCAGGATATGCAATTGAGTATGACTTTGTTTATCCAACTCAGATAACTCATACACTTGAAGTTAAGGGAATTGAAGGTCTATATTTGGCAGGTCAAATAAATGGAACAAGCGGATATGAAGAAGCTGCTGCTCAGGGATTGATGGCAGGAGTAAATGCAGCATTAAAAATAAAAGGTAAACCACCTCTTATTCTTGGCAGAGATGAAGCATACATAGGTGTTTTAATTGATGACCTAGTTACAAAGGGGACTCAGGAGCCCTACAGAATGTTTACCTCTCGGGCAGAGTTCCGTTTGCTTCTTAGACATGATAATGCAGATCTTAGACTTAGAGAGTATGGATTTCGTATTGGCTTGGTTGATGAGGAGACCTATGAAAAGTTTTTGAAGAAAAAGGAAGCTCTTGAAAGGGAGATCAAAAGATTAAAGACAACTATTATAAAACCTTCGGATGAGCTTAATAGAGCTTTAACATATGCAGGAACAACTCCTATTGAAGAAGCAACCCACCTTGATAAAATTCTTAAAAGACCTGAAATTAATTATGAATTTATCAAACGATTTGCACCTTCTGAGGAATCTCTAACAAAAGAAATTGAAGAACTTGTTGAGATTCACATTAAATATGAGGGCTATATTGCAAAACAGATGGAGCAGGTTGAAAGGATGAAACAGTTTGAAGAGAAGATTATTCCAGAGGATTTTGATTTCAATCTTCCTGGACTTTCAAAAGAGGTCATTCAAAAGCTCAATGAAGTAAGACCAAGAACAATAGGTCAAGCTATGAGAATTCCAGGAGTAACTCCAGCAGCTATATCTATTCTTATGGTAGCTATTCAGAAAGGTGCATTTAGTAGAAAATAGTGCCCATGGAAGAATTAAAGAGTTTTTTAAAACAATGTTTAAATCTCAATGACGAAGTAGCAATTGAGAAATTTTTAATTTATCTAAAAGAACTGAAAAGATGGAACAAAGCATACAATCTCACTTCAATTGAAGATGAAAAAGAAATAGTGGTAAAACATTTTTTAGATTCTCTTTTTTATCTCTGGTTTATTCCTGAAAAGCCATTCAGTATTACCGATGTGGGCAGTGGAGCAGGTTTCCCAGGTGTACCTATTGCTATTGTTAGAGAAGATTTAAAAATAGCATTAATTGAGCCCTCATGGAAAAAAGTAGCTTTTTTAAAAAATTTAAAAAGAAAGCTTGAACTCAGAAACATAGAAGTTTATCAATCAAAAGCTGAGGAAGTAAGGGAAAAATTTGACATCGTTATTTCAAGAGCTCTATGGAGCATAAAAGAGTTTGTGCAAAGGTGTAAACATTTACTAAAAGATGGAGGATTTTTTTTGATAAGTAAGTCTCTTAAACTACAGCAAGAGATTGATGAGTTACCGAAAGAGTATGAGGTTGAGATAAAAGAGTTTGATCTACCTGTGGTAGATGGTAAAAGATATATTGTAAAAATAAATAAAAGATGCGTATCTTAGGTATTGATACATCAACAGAGTATGCAGGTGTGGCTATTTTAGAGGATGATAAGCTCATTGCTCAGTCCATTATGAAGTTTAAGGCTTCTCATTCCGAGAAACTCCTTCCAGAGATAGTTCATATTCTTGAGACCATGAAGATTCCTATTGAAACAATTGATTATTATTCTGTAACTGTTGGACCAGGTTCTTTTACAGGATTGAGAGTTGCAGTAAGTACAGTAAAAGGATTAAGTTTTGTTACTCAAAAAAAAGTGATTCCCGTATCCACTCTTGAAGTTATTGCCTGGAGATTGCCGTACTGTAAATATCAAATATCTCCAATTATTGATGCAAGAAAAAAGGAAATTTTTGCGGCTTTGTTCAGATGGACCGATAATAAGATTGAGAGACTTAAAGAAGATTCGGTAATTAATATTGAAACTTTAGCTGAATGGATTAAGGAAGAAACTGTATTTGTTGGAAGTGCTGTTGAACTCTATAAGGAAAAGCTGATTGAAAAATTTGGTAGAAAAGCTATATTTGTTGATTCAATATACTCAGTTGCCAGTCCTTCAATTGTAGCCTACATAGCATCAAAAAGAATAGACGAAGCAATTCATGGAAAAGATTTAAAACCTATTTATCTTAGAAAGTCAGAGGCAGAGATAAAGTTTGGATGAAGTTATTCATAAGAGAACTTAAAGAAGAAGATTTTCCAGAAGTTTTAGAGATTTCAAAACAGAGCTTTTCAATACCATGGTCTTTACAATCTTTTGTGAGTGAGATGTTAAATACCCAATCAATCATTAAAGTTGCTGAGTTTGATGGAAAAATTGCCGGATACATAGTTTTACGAAAAATATTAGATGAGGCAGAACTGCTTTCAATTGCTGTAAAGC
The DNA here is from genome assembly GCF_001514535.1 of Thermodesulfovibrio aggregans. Classification (NCBI taxonomy): domain Bacteria; kingdom Pseudomonadati; phylum Nitrospirota; class Thermodesulfovibrionia; order Thermodesulfovibrionales; family Thermodesulfovibrionaceae; genus Thermodesulfovibrio; species Thermodesulfovibrio aggregans. Next base: position 1,061,926 of record NZ_BCNO01000001.1, read on the forward strand.
CTGAATTAAGAAGAAAAGGTATTGCTACATATCTTATGAAAAGTGTTCTTGATGAGATAAAAGGGTGTGTAAAGAGCTGTTTTCTTGAAGTAAGAGTATCAAATAAAGAGGCAATCAGTTTTTATGAAAAAATGAAATTTAAAAAAGTTGGAATACGAAAAAAATATTATATGCTTCCAGAGGAAGATGCCATAATTATGAAACTTGATTTAAGTTAGTAAAACTCTGGTTTCAAAGTTCTGTTCATTAAGTCTAAAGCTGCCTGTTTAGGTGATTTACCTTTGTAGATGACCTGATATACTTCAGCAGTAATAGGCATTTCAATATCAAGTTTTTTTGAAAGTTGCATTAAAGAAAGACTTGTTTCAACTCCTTCTGCAACTCCACGCATGCTTTTTGAGATTTCTTCCATTGATTCACCTTTACCGAGTCTATATCCAACAGTGTAATTTCTTGAAAGATTTGAAGTGCATGTAAGGAAAAGGTCTCCAAGTCCACTTAATCCTGAAAATGTTCTTTCATTAGCTCCCATTTTCTTACCAAGTCTCATAATTTCATGTAATCCTCTTGTAATTAGTGCAGCTCGTGCATTATTGCCAAGTTCAAGAGCATCACAGATACCAGCAGCAATTGCGATAACATTTTTCACAGCTCCTCCAATTTCTGCTCCAAGAGGATCGTCATGTTCATAAACTCGAAAATAGGGAGTGCTGAAGATTTCCTGCAATAGAAGTCTTTCTTTTTTTTCTATTCCTGAAATAGTTACAGCTGTAGGTTTTTCTTGGGCAACTTCTAAAGCAAAAGTTGGTCCTGAAAGAACATAAACTTTTTTATTCAGTATCTCTTCAAGAATCATAGATGGTGTTTTTAAAGTTTCTTTTTCAATACCTTTTGAAGCACTTACAACTATATGCTCACTATTTAATTTATTTTGCAAAGCTGAAAATACAACTCTTATATGCTGAGTTGGAACAGCATTTACAATAAATCGGGCTTTTTTTATTGCTTCAAGGATATCATTAGTGGCAATTAAACTTTCTGGTAGCTTAATTTCAGGTAAATATACAGGATTTTCTTTTTTATAATTTACCGCATCGGCAACTTCTTTTTCTCTTGCCCATATTATTACATCAAATCCTTTTTTTGAAAGAAGAGAAGCCAGGGTGGTGCCCCAGCTTCCTGCTCCTATGACTGCTATGTATGGCATATTATTTTAATTTCCCGAATTCTTTAAGTTTTAGTTCCTTTCTTTTTATTTTACCACTTATTGTTTTGGGAAGTTCATCAACGAACTCTATTTTTCTTGGATATTTATATGGTGCTGTCTCTTTTTTAACAAACTCCTGGATTTCCTTAATAAGACTTTCAGAAGGTTCATAGTCCTGCGTAAGGACAATGAAAGCTTTAACAACTTCTCCTCTGACTTCATCAGGGCTTGCAACGACTGCAGCTTCCTTGACTGCGGGATGTTTAATAAGAGCGCTTTCAACTTCAAAAGGACCAATACGGTATCCTGCACTTATGATAACATCATCTTCTCTTCCGACAAACCAGAAGTATCCATCTTTGTCCTTGTACCCGCGGTCTCTTGTATAATACCAATCACCTCTGAACGCAGCAGCCATTTCTAATTTGTCACCAACATATTCCTGAAATAGTCCAACTGGTCTATTAGGATTTATTTTTATTGCAATGTTTCCTTCTGTATCAGGAGGAAGGGGATTGCCTTCGTCGTCAACTATATCTATCTCAAAGCCCGGTGTTGGAAGTCCTGTGGCTCCTGGTTTCATTGAAATGAATCTGAACATGGCAAGTGTATTTACTGTTTCAGTTTGTCCATATCCATTGTAAATGTATTCTCCTGTTGCTTCTTTCCATAAATTAATTATCTCAGGATTTAGAGGTTCACCTGCAGCAACAAAATGTCTTACTGTTTTGAATTTTAACTCATTCAAAGGAATCTCTTTAACAATCATTCTATAAGCAGTTGGAGGTCCACACAAAGTATTAACTTGGTATTTTTTTAATGTTTCTACAATAAGAGCAGGAGAAAATTTTCCTTTTCTATGATAGCTAAAAACTGTAGCTCCCATATTCCATGGTCCAAAAAAGCTTGACCATGCCGCCTTTGCCCAGCCTGTATCAGAAATATTCCAGTGAATATCTCCTGGTTTTAGATCAAGCCAAAATTTTCCAGTGATAATATGAGCAAGAGGATAGCTTACCTGTGTGTGAAGAACCATTTTTGGTAGCCCTGTAGTTCCAGATGTGAAAAATATGAATGCAGGTTCATTAGAGAATGTTCTTTCACCAATGAAGGCTTCACTTTTCATAACTTCTTCATACTTGTGCCAACCTGGTTGATTTTCCAGATTTATTAATATTATGTCTTTCCCATGCTTGTTGACAGCTTCTTCTATTTTTGGGGCATTTTCACTGTCTGATATAACAGCTTTAATGTCGGCTGCTTTAAGTCTGTATTCAATATCTTTTGCAGTAAGAAGTGTTGTAGCTGGAATAGTAACTGCGTTGATTCTCATTGTCGCAAGAACAATTACCCACCATTCTGGTTTATTGGGGAGCATTATTAAAACCTTATCTCCTTTATTTATTCCAAGTTTTTTAAAGCCTCCTGCAAGTTTACTTGATAGCTGGGTTAACTCACTAAAACTGAAACTCTTTACTTCATTACCATCTGTCCACAAAAGGGCAGTTTTATCACCCCATTTGTCAAAAACATCCAATGGAAATGAAAATTTCTCTGGTACAGTGAGTTTGAAGTTTTTAACTTCTTCGTAATACTTTTTCATATCTTCTTGCATAGAGCCCTCCCTGATTAATTTGCATAATCTAAAATCATAAAACAAATTAACCTAAAGTTTCAATTGATTATGTTGACAATAAAAGTTAATTGCATTTACACTTTTAATTATGCAGATTACCAAATATTTCGGATAAAGGGCATTGGAAATAAGAGAAGTTACAACAAAAAAAGAGCTTAAAGAATTTGTTTATTTACCATTGAAACTTTATAAAAACGATCCCTTTTATGCTTCTCCATTAATCAATGAGATGACTGAACATCTTACAGAGAAAAATCCATTTTTTAAAAGAGCTAAGGCTAAATTTTATATTGCTTATAAAAATAAGAAACCTGTTGGAAGGATTGCTGCTATTGTTAATTATGCTCATCTTGAATATCACAATGATAATGCAGGTTTTTTTGGACTTTTTGAATGCATAAATGACCAGGCTGTTGCTAATTCCTTATTTGATAAAACAAGGAAGTTTTTGAAAGAAAATAATCTCTCCATAATGCGCGGTCCAATGAATCTTTCAACAAATGAAGAATGCGGATTTCTTTATGAAGGATTTGATACTCCTTCAATGATAATGATTCCTTACAATCCGCCATATTACAATGAACTTGTTAAGTCTTATGGAATGAGAAAAGCTAAGGATCTTTACTGTTTTTTAGCAGATATTCCTGAGAAACTTCCTCAAAAAATTGAAAGAATTGCTAATTTTGCAGAAAAACAAGGAATAAAGGTAAGAACTGTGAATTTGAAAAATTTAACTCAAGAGCTTTATGCATTTATGGAAGTTTACAATGAAGCATGGGCTCATAATTGGGGATTTATTCCAATAACAAAGGAAGAAATTGACTATATGGCAATGAAACTTAAGCCAATAGCATTACAGGAATTGATTATAGTTGCTGAAAAAGATGGTAAGCCTGTTGGTTTTTTTGGTGCCATTCCGGATTTTAATGAAGTATTAAGAAAGATAAAAGGAAAATTGACGCCATTGTCAATAATTAAGGCTTTGTACTACAGGAGAAAAATTAACTCAATCAGGCTTCTTCTTTTTGGAGTAAAGAAAGATATGAGGCATAAAGGTGTAGAATCAATAATGCTCAGAGAAGCCTTCAAAGGAGCAAAAAAGTATGGATTTAAAAAGGTTGAATTTTCTTGGATCCTTGAGGATAACTTTGATACAATAAATTTGACTCAAATAATTAATGCCATAAGATATAAAACCTTACGAATTTATGAGACTGACATTGTGTTATAATGAAATAAAATTAAATAGTTGGAGGAAATATGAAATTTGAAGAACTAATAAAAGAAAAACCTCATTTACAGAGTCCTCTTGAACTGTATCAAAAAATAAAAACATTAAATGAACAATGTAAAAAAGACCGAGAAATGGTAAAACTTGACAGCGAAACTGAATTGATTGATATTGTTCTTAAAAATTTTTCATCGGTTTTCCAGATTCCCTACGAATCTATTTCATTTTTGAAAGAGGAGATTTTAAAAAGTGGAAAGAATCCTGTAAAGGAACCTGCGAGTTTATGGTCAATGCAAATTCAAAGTGAAGAAATATCAAGGGAAGAAATAGAAAGAATGCTTTTTATCCTGAGCAAACCCTTTTTTGTTTTTTTAAGGAAAGAAGGTGAGCAGGCATCATTTATGGATACAGGAAAATGTCCAATTTGTGGGACCGATTCATCCCTTGCTATGATTACTGAAAATAATGAAAAAATTATGATTTGTCCTCTATGTGAACATGGCGGAAGCTTTTTTAGAATAGGATGTCCCTACTGTTTTAATAAAGATTCAAGTAGGATTGAAATCCTTCTTGATGATGAAGAAATAAGAGCTGAACTATGTCTTGAATGTAATACCTACATAAAGAGTTTCAGAGAAAACCATTATATAAAATATAGAGACCCTTTTCTAATTGACATAGTAAGCCTGCCTCTTGACATTGTGGTTCAGAAGCGTGGCTATATAAGACGTTCTCCAAATTACATTGGATTGAGGATAATTGAATAAATGGGTAAAAAAGTTTTTCACGAACTTTTATCGTTAGATGAAGCAAAGCAGAGACTTTTTAATGCTTTTAGGGAAAGAGTTTCTATCCCTATTGATTCTGAGACTATCTCTGTTAAATCTTCTTTGGGAAGAGTAACGGCAGAGCCTGTTACAGCTAAATTTTCTTCTCCCTATTTCCATTCTGCTGCAATGGATGGATATGCTGTTAGAGCCAGAGATACATTTTTAGCATCCGAAAGAGAGCCTGTAAGACTAAAAATAGGGGTTGATGCTCAATGGATTGAAACAGGAGATCCGCTTCAAGATGGGTTTGATGCAGTAATACCAGTTGAAGATGTAAATGTAAGAGACGGATTTATAGAAATTTACGCTTCTGTACCTCCCTACAATGATGTAAGACCGATTGGAGAAGATATTGTTGCAACAGAGTTGATTATTCCTGAAAGTCATATAGTGCGTGCAGCTGACATTGGAGCAATGCTTGCAAGTGGAATAACAGAGATAAGAGTGCGAAAAAAACCTGTTATTGGAATAATTCCAACAGGTTCAGAACTTATTGATGCTGAAACAATTAAACAAAGAATGCCAAATCCACCAGAGTTGATAGAGTATAATTCAGCAGTTCTTGGTAGTCTGATAAATGAAGTAGGAGCAGAAGCCAAGATTTATCCAGTTGTTCCAGATGAAGAAAATGCGATAAAAAATGCTATTTTGAATGCTTTAAAAGAGTGTGACCTCCTTTTATTGAATGCTGGTTCTGGCTACGGAAAGGAGGATTTTACATATAAAGTTCTCAATGAACTTGGTGAGGTCATCATAAATGGTGTTGCAATAAAACCAGGTAAACCTTTTATTGCAGGATTTATAAATAAAAAGGCAGTACTGGGAATTCCAGGATATCCTGTATCAGCTTTTTTGTGTTTTGACCTCTTTGTTAAACCTCTGATAGAGCTTTACCTCGGTGTATCAATTAAGACAGAAGAGGAACTCAGAGCAATTCTCTCAAGACAGATATCATCAAGCATTGGAGTTGATGAGTTTGTAAGAGTAAAGGTGGGTAGGGTAGGAGGAAAATACATTGTAACTCCAATGGGAAGAGGAGCGGGACTTCTTATGAGTGTTGTTAGAGCTGATGGATATATAGTAATTCCAAGAGGTTCTGAAGGATTTTCTCAGGGTAGTGAAGTAACTGTTCATCTCTGGAGAAGTAAGAATGAAATTAACAATACTGTTGTTTGTATTGGTAGCCATGACAACACTCTTGATGTTTTGTATAATTTTGTTAGAAAAAATTATCCCCATGTAACTCTATCCTCTGCCCATGTTGGTTCAATGGGTGGTCTTATTGCAGTCAAAAAAGGTGAAGCCCATATAGCAGGAACTCATCTTCTTGATGAAGCGACTGGTGAATACAATGTTCCTTTTATAAAGAAGCTCTTACCAGAAAAAAAAGTTGTTCTCATAAATCTTGTTTATAGAATTCAGGGTTTCATTGTTAAAAAAGGAAATCCTAAAAACATAAGAGGTTTTGAAGACCTTGCTCGAGAAGATGTAATTTTCATAAACAGACAGGCTGGTTCAGGAACGAGACTACTTCTTGATAAACATTTGAAAGAACTTGGAATATCTCCAACTGCAATAAAAGGTTACGACAGAGATGAATATACACACATGGCAGTGGCTTCAGCAGTACTTACAGGAAGAGCCGATGTGGGATTGGGTATTTTTTCTGCTGCACAGGCACTTGGTCTAGATTTTATTCCTGTTACTGAAGAAAGATACGATATTTTGATTCCTCAGGAATTTTTTGAATTACCAATAATTCAAGCAGTTTTGAAGGTTATAAGGGAAGATAAAGAATTCAAAGAAGCAGTGAAATCTCTTGGAGGATATGATATACGTGATATGGGAAAGACAATTTATTCTAATTAATCCTCTTGTTTCTTAATTTCTTCAATTGTTTTCTCTATAGATTCTTTGTCAATTCCAAGAATTCTTTTTGCACCGATAAATCTGCTTAGATAATAGGGTGCTTCTAAACTATCAATGGTTACCTTTTTTGACCTTGTTGAAGCATGAATAAATAGGTTCTCTCCAAGATAGATTCCTACATGAGATGGAAATTTTGCATAGGTTCTGAAAAATACAAGGTCTCCAGGCTGAAGTTCATTTTTATTCACCGGGATTCCAATTGTAAATTGTTCTCTTGCACTTCTTGGTAGTTCAATACCGACCATTGAATAAACTTTTTTCACAAAGAAAGAGCAGTCAAGACCACTAAAGCTATTTCCACCAAATCTATAGGGCAAATGAAGCATCTTCTTTGCAAAAAGAAGCAACCTTTCAGTAATAGTCATTTGAGAGAGATCCTCTGATGCTTTGATTTCCTCTATTTCTTCTATTTTTTCCTTTATATCTGGTCTTGCAGAAGCTAAAACAGGAACTTTTTCATCTTCTCTTATTGTAGAAACTATCTCTTTTGGTTTTTCTGGAACTTTTACAATAAGCTTTTGCCCTGTGCTAAGCTTATTGCTATTTAATCCATTCAATCTTTTAAGTTCTTCTACTGATATATTGTATTTTTTTGCAATTCTGAATAAATTTTCACCTTTTTTAACAGTATGATATTCAGTTGTATCTGATTTTTTTATGATTTTGTCATTTTTTTGAGGGATTTCTAATTTCATACCTACTTGTAATTTATTATTTTTTAAGTTATTTGCCTTTTTTATCTCTGTAACTGAAACATTAAATTTCTTGGAAATTTTCCAGATATTGTCACCTTTTTTTACTGTATATGGCTGAGCAAATACAAGGCAGGGTAAAATAACTAAAATTGCTATAAAGACAAAGATTTTACTCATAAATCACCTCCTTAAGCAGCGTTGACTTCTTTAAAATCAATAATCCCGGGCAGTTCATTTAAGCTCGAAAGCCCGAAAAGTTTTAAAAATTCCTTTGTTGTTCCATAAACAAAAGGTCTGCCAGGTACTTCTTTTTTACCTACAATTTTTATAAGTTTTTTTTCCATTAAAGTTTTTATTGCATAATCAGAATTTACGCCTCTTATTTTTTCTATTTCAGCCTTTGTAATAGGTTGTTTATATGCTATTATAGCAAGTGTTTCAAGTGCCTGTTCAGAAAGTTTATTGTTTGTTTGCTGTTTAAATATTTTTATCCAATCAGCATACTGAGGATTTGTAACCATCTGATAGGAATCTTCAATTTTGATAATCATAATCCCTGAATTTCTACGTTTATATTCTTCAGCAAGTTCATAAATTATTTCTTTAAGATAACTTTCATGGATATTTAAAATGGTATGTAAAATTTTTATTGATAGAGGTTTTTCTGCAACAAAAAGTAAAGATTCAATAATTCCTTTTATTTGTTCTTTCTGGGTGAACAAATTCATAGTTTTGGTTATTATACTGAATTAGTTTTAAAAAAATCAATTATCTTCATTGCTAAATGTGGTTTAGTTTTATTACAATTTAAATATGTTGGATGATAAATTTTTTATGAAAAGAGCACTCTATCTTGCAAAAAAGGCAAATTGGAGAACATCTCCAAATCCTATGGTTGGTGCTGTTATTGTAAAAAATGGCAAGATTATCGCAGAAGGTTATCATAAAAAAGCAGGCTTACCTCATGCTGAAGTTGAAGCTATAATGAAGGCAAAAGAGCATTTAAATGGCGCCACCCTTTATGTAACGCTTGAACCATGCTGTCACAGAGATAAAAAGACACCTCCATGTACAGATGCAATAATAAAATCAGGGATTAAACGAGTTGTTATTGCCATGAAAGATCCTAATCCAAAAGTATCAGGAAAAGGAATAGAAATACTGAAAAGTCATGGTATTGAGGTAATCGAAGGGATTTTTGAAGAAGATGCCCGAAAATTAAACGAGTTTTACATAAAATACATAACAACAAAAACTCCTTTTGTAATTCTCAAAATAGCAATGACCCTCGATGGGAAAATTGCCACTCCTTCAGGAGAGTCTAAATGGATTACATCAGAGGAGTCAAGAAAATTAGTACATTTAATGCGTTCAAGAGTTGATGCAATACTGACTGCTTATGGCACAGTGTTAAAAGACAATCCGATGTTTACATCAAGAATAAAAAATGGTAAAAATCCATTAAGAGTTATAATAGATCCTGAACTCAAGATTCCCTTAAATTATCATGTCTATAATCCTCCACCAGCTACAATAGCTGTTGTCCATGAGAGAAAACTAAGTGACGATAAATTAAAACTTTTAAATGATAGAGGAATAGAAACTATCTTTTTTTCTTCTGAGAAAGTTGATCTTAAATGGCTTATGAAAGAGCTTGGGAAAAGAGAGATTACTTCTTTGATGATTGAAGGCGGTTCATCGTTGAACAGTTATGCTTTATGGGATGGAGTCGTGGATAAATTAATGATCTTTGTCGCACCAAAGATAATAGGTGGTTCAAATTCTTATCCAAGTATTGGAGGGAAGTTTTATAAGAACCTCAATGAAGCTTTTGAAGTAAGGGATTTAAAGATAAAGAGAATATCAGGTGATATTTTTATTGAAGGATATTTAAAAAAGGGTTGAAAAATTTTTCATTTTAAGCTAAAGTTGTATTAATTAAAACTTTTTCAAGAAAGGAGGTGAGATAGGATGAAAAAGCTTTTAACTGTCATGATAGCTGCCATGTTTATTTTTGCTTTTGGTTGTGCCAGCAAGGATTATGTGAAGCAGGAGATTGACCCACTTGTAGACAGAATTGGAAAGCTGGAAACTAAAGTAAACAATCTTGAATCAAAGGTTAATGCTTTAGACAAGAAGATTGATGATTGTTGCACAAAGGCAGATGATGCGGCAAAGAGAGCAGAAGCTGCTGCACAGAAAGCAGAGGATGCAGCAAAGAGAGCAGAAGCTGCTGCACAGAAAGCAGGAAAGGCATTTGAGCTTCAGCAGAAGAAGTAATTTATTTTGTTAGATTTTTTTAGAGCCACAGATCAGAAGGTATGATCTGTGGCTCTTTATTTTGAATGCTCACTGAAGTTGGAATTCCAGTTTTTTGTTTAATTGTATTGTAAAGTTTAAATGTATCCACATATTTTAGAAGTCCTTTCTTATTGAGTTGTTCCATAGCATCTTTAAGATAATCAAAATCTCTCAATTGATCGTCTCTGTGAACTTCTACATACACATTATCGCCAATTTTTCCTACTTTTACAGGTTGCCTTATAATCAATACTTCAGTTCCAACTGGAACCATATCAAATAGTTTTGGAATATCCTCTGGATAAAGCCTAATACAGCCATGAGTGACTTTTCTACCTATAGCCCATGGTCTATTTGTTCCGTGAATAAGATAGCTTAATCCTGATAGTCTCATCGCATGAGTTCCTAAAGGATTTTCTGGACCTGGTGGAACAACTTCTGGAAGTTCTGGTCTTTCTTTTCTAATTGATTCGGGAACATACCATGGAGGATTAACAATTTTATGTGATATTTTGAACTTTCCTACTGGAGTTTCAACTCCATCATCGCCGATTCCAATTGGAAATGTTGTAACTAGTTGATCTTTTGATTTTTTATGAAAATAGTAAAGTCTCATTTCAGAAAGATTTATGATTATTCCTTGAAAATTATTTGGTCTGTCTGGCAGAATCCAAAAAGTCGGAATTATTACTTTATTTCCATCTCCCGGGACAAAAGGATCTATCTGAGAATTGGCATCTACTATTTCATTATAACCTAAGTCATAATGTCTTGCGATTTCTATAAGTGATTCTTTGTTTTTTACTGTATGAATTTGAAGTTTTCCAATGATTGTTGTATCTTGAGAAATAGAGAAAGTTTCTCCGTAGGAGATACCAAAATTAAACAATATGGAGAATATAATTAAATAAAACCATTTTTTCATATTTCGTCATTTTTTAAACGGTCCCAACGGGATTCGAACCCGTGCTTTAGCCTTGAGAGGGCTACGTCCTAGACCTGGCTAGACGATGGGACCTTAGTTTTAACTGGGGAGAGAGGATTCGAACCCCTACAAGCAGATCCAGAGTCTGCCGTCCTGCCGTTAGACGACTCCCCAATCTTTTATTGATATATCATAAAAATGTTTAAATTGTCAAACCGTTAAGGTATGTAATGTTTAAAATAACTTTAAAGTTATTGGATTTTATCCAGGATTTAGTATATACTTAATTATGCATCCTTATGTAGAACTTGCCAAGAAAACTGTGGAAGAATATGTAAAAACCGGAAAGATACCTCCTATTCCTGAAAATATTCCTGCTGATATGAAAAGAAGGGCTGGAGTATTTGTTTCAATTAAGAAAAAAGGTCAACTTCGTGGATGTATAGGAACATTTTTACCTGCCACTGAAAATATATACACAGAAATTGTTAGAAATGCTATAGCTTCAGCAACTGAGGATCCTCGTTTCCCTCCTGTTAGTCCTAAGGAACTTGAAGAATTGGAGTATTCAGTTGACATACTCAGCCCACCAGAACCTGTAAAAAGCCTTGATGAGCTTGATCCTAAAAAATATGGAGTAATTGTTATAAAAGGATGGCAGAAAGGTTTACTACTTCCTGATATAGAGGGAGTAAACACTGTTGATGAACAATTAAGAATTGCCAAGCTGAAAGCAGGCATTGATCCATATGACCCTGATATAGAGATTTATAAATTCAAAGTGGAGCGGTACAGGTAGCTTCCTGCCAGAGCTTATTTTTTATTTCTTCTATTAAGGGGATAAGTGTTTGTTTATCAAGTGCGGAAATTCCTATCGCATTGTATCTACTGCAAATCTGCTTTGTATCAAAAGATGAAAGTTTATCAATTTTATTAAAAACGAGTATAACAGGTTTCGTTTCAAGTTCTAATTCTTTTAAAATTTTATTTACTGCTTCAATATGATTTTCAAACTGAGGATTAGAAATATCAACGAGATGAATAAGTAAAGATGCATCTTCAAGTTCTTCAAGTGTAGCCTTAAAAGCAGCAACAAGATCTTCAGGTAAATCTCTGATAAAACCCACTGTATCAGTAATTATAAGTTCTTTTTCTTCAGGAAATTTCAATCTTCTTGAAGATGTATCAAGAGTTGCAAACATTTTGTCTTCAACAAAAACTGAACTTTTTGTAAGAGCATTAAGAAGTGTTGATTTACCAGCATTTGTATACCCTATGATTGATACAATAGGGATTGAAAACTCTTTTCTGCGTTTTTTTCTTTGCAGTCTTGCTAAGGTTAGTTTTTTTAGTTCATTTTCAAGATGATGAATCCTTTCTTTTATTCTTCGCCTGTCAATCTCAAGTTTTGTCTCTCCAGGACCCCTCCCCCCTATTCCTCCAGCAAGCCTTGACATGGCAGTTCCTTTACCTGTAAGTCTTGGAAGCATGTATCTTAGTTGAGCAAGCTCTACCTGAACTTTTCCATCCCTTGTGTGAGCTCTTTTAGCAAAAATATCGAGTATAAGCTGACTACGATCTATTACCTTTAACTCTGTCATATCAGTTATTGCTCTTATTTGTGATGGTGTTAAATTCTGATCAAATACCAGAAGGGTTGCTCCCATGTCCATTGCTTTAATAATTAACTCTCTGAGTTTTCCTTCACCAAGCAGATATTTTGGATTTATCTGTTTTACTCTTTGAATGATTTTATCTATTACGATTAAGTCGGCTGATTTTGCCAGTTCTTCTAATTCTTCCATCTGTTCTTCAAGAACATACTTTGGTGCGGTAGATACACTAATAAGTATAGCTTTTTCTCTTGGATCGTGCATATCAATAACTCTTGCTCTATCCATTTCTGCTTCCAGATTATTGATGAATTCTTTAAAATTTAGCTTAAGAGAATAAAAATTTGATGAAATGAGTTCAATTTGATTTTCTTTTCCATAAGGTAAAAGATGAACAATATGAATGATTTCAGGTGAGCCTTTTTCATGAGTTAAAACACCCAGAGTATCAAATCTTAAAAGCCTCAGGTCAGTTATATCTTCCCTGTTAGGCATTTCTTTATTTAAGTGTGTATGAATGTATCTTAAGCCCCTTAGAGGTTTTCTTCCCATAGGAAAATCTTCAAGTGATGGGATTAGAATTGAATGGGCAGTCCCGATTATAACATGAGTTATATTACCTGCTCTGTCAATTAAAACTCCAATTTGTCTATTAATTTCGTAAGATATAGAGCATAAAGACTTCGCTAATTCAGGAGTAATAAAAACATCTATAGGTTGTTTTTTCCTGTAAAGTCTTTCTAATCCATGTATTATGCTTTTTTTTAATCCAGATATATTGCCGTAAATTTTAGCTATTTTAATCTGCCTCCTTACTTCAAGGATATCAAATTTTTAAATCTTTTCTCAAATAATAAGAGACAGTGTTATTCTTGAAGTTAAAGCCAGTATTAATGCTAAAAGGATAGTTAAACCACTAATTAAAATCATTTTTTTAAAACCAAGTTCTTTTACTAATGCTCCCATTGTTCCTACACAGGGCATGTAAAATATCGTAAATATTGTGTATACAATCAATTGAAGATTGGTCATAACTGTATTGAGCTGAGTTGTGTCCATTGCCTGAAAAAGCATTATCATAGAGAGTTCTTTCCTGAGAATACCAAAAAGAAGCGTTATTCCTGTTTGTTCAGGCAGTCCAAGAATTTGAGTAATTACTGGATAAAAGAGTTTATTTAAAATTAAATCAAGCTTTAGATATTCTATAAAACTTAGAACAACGCTACTTATAACAAGCAGGGGCCAGGCAACAAGAATAAAATCTTTGAGTCTCAGCCATGTTTTCATAAAAACATTTTTTACTGCCGGAATTCTCAATGGTGGAATCTCCATTATTAATCCAGGAGTAATTTCAGGGATAAATTTTGTTAATACAGCACCCAAACCCATGATTACAAAAAGATTAAAAAGATAAAGTCCTGCTGCTGCTAATCCTCCAATGTATGCTCCAACCAGTCCAAATATCACGGTTGTTCTTGCTGCACAGGGAATTAAAACAGAAAGAGTTGCTGTAATAAAGCGATCTCTTGGAGACTCTAGTATTCTCGTTGCCATAACTCCAGGAACATTACAGCCATAGGAAACAACAAATGGAAGAATACTTTTTCCATGCAATCCAATTCTATGCATTATTGTATCCATTAAAAAAGCCATTCTTGGCAGATAACCTATATCTTCCAGAACAGTTAATCCAATAAAAAATGGTATTAAGTAAGGAATGGCAACGCCAAGTCCTCCTGAAAAACCTTCAAGTAATCCTTTGACAATAAAGTATAATAAACTGTTTTCTTCAATAAACTGGGGCAATTTTTGAATTAAAGAATCAAAACCTTCTGTAATTGGCTCTTCAATAAATTTTCCAACTTCAAAAACTATATAAAAAATTCCAAATAAAATTAAAAATAACAAAGGATAGCCCAAGTATTTATTTGTGAGCAGATCATCGACCCTTTCTCTAAATGATTTTAAAGGCTCTACAACTTTTGCTACATCTTCAAATATATTCATTGAAAGGGCATGTCTTTCAGAGGAGATTACAGTATCAGCGTGCCTTCCATGGGTTATTTTAATTTCTTCTCTTAATTTTGTAACCTTCTCTGAAATTTCAGGAATATCTTTAATTTCTTCAAAAATTTCCTTATCTCCCTCCAATAATTTTACAGCAATATATCTTCTTGGAATGTTTTTTAAAAAATCCTCGGGAATAATTTTTTCAATTTCTTCAATTTTTTCTTCTATGTCTTTGTGAAAAAACTGAATTTTTGGAATAAGTTTTTTATAATATGCCTGTTTTGCTGAGTTGAAGATATTATCAAGTCCTATTCCTTTATTTGCAATAGTTTCAATAACAGGCACTCCAAAGATTTGAGAAAGCTTCTCTATGTTGATTTCAATACCTTTTCTTCGGGCTTCATCTATCATGTTTAAACAGATAACCATCGGAACCTGTAATTCTGCAAGTTGAAGTGTAAGTTCAAGACTCCTTGATAAAGCGGATGCATCAATTACATTTATAACAACGTCTGCCTGTCCAGACAGAATGTATTTTCTTGATTCAAGCTCAGCAAGATCAATGGCAGTAAGAGAATAAATCCCTGGCAAATCAACGATTTCAAAGATTTCATCTCCAACTTTTACTTTGCTTACTGTATAATGGACTGTTTGTCCCGGGAAGTTGGCAGTAATTGTTTTATATCCAGCAAGACCATTAAATATTGTGCTTTTACCAGCATTGGGCTGTCCTACAAAGGCGATTCTCATTCTATTTCCTCCACTTCTATCTTTGAAGCCACACCTCTACCAAGCGCTACATCAAAACCATTTACTTCCAGAAGAACAGGACCACCTAAGAAAGAGCTTTTTTTCAAAGTTACAATGTCACCGATATGAATGCCGAGGCATTGAAGATGCTGTCGCACCCCTTTCCCGCCTGAAATTTTGAGAATTTTTACTCGTTTGCCATTATTTATATCAAGCAATGTTTTCATTACAAGCCTCCAGTATATTATTGTTGCGATTTTTCTGTAAATTCAATAATTTTATTTATCGTTTCCTCTGAAAGGTCATGTTCCATCTTATGGACATCTCTTATAGCTGATTGTTCACTTACATTCAGAATTTCTGTTAAAAATTTATAAAGGATTTTTTTTCTGTTTTCAATTCTTTGAGCTATTTCAAGCCCTTTTTCTGTAAGTGTAATGTATTCATATTTCTGATAATTGACGAGTCCTTTTTCTGCAAGACTTTTAACCGCTACAACCGTGCTTGAGAGTTTCACTCCTCGTTTTTTTGCAATATCTTTTATTCTTACGACAGGTGCTTTTTTTAAAATTTCAAAGATATCAAAAAGATAATCTTCAAGATTTTCAGTCAATTCTAATTTTGTTTGAGCATTCATATTAAATTATAACATAAAATATGCTAGAATTTTTATTGCATTATTTTTTTCCACATCTCAGTATTCATTTTTTATCACTTAAAATGTTATATTTTTATTGTGATTTTTGGTGTAGAATTAATAGAAGAACTTGAAAAACTTGACCCTCATATAAGGTCTGCCTTTCTTAAAATTCTCAAGATTATCGAAAAGACAATCGGTGAGGTTGTAAAGCGAGAGGACTTCCTTGAACTTAAAAAGGAAGTTGAGCTACTCACAAAAAGTGTTAAAGAGCTTGCAGAAGCACAGAAACGAACTGAACAGGTAGTAGGAGAGCTTGCAGAGGCACAGAGGCAGACCCAGAAAGAAGTCTCTCGCTTAGATAAAGCTCTACAAGAGCTTGCAGAAGCGCAGAAGCGTACTGAAGAGGCCTTAAAAAAGCTTACAGAAGATCACAAAAAAACGAGAGAGCATCTTGGAGGGCTTTCACACACAGTGGGCTATATTCTTGAAAATGAAGCATATAAACATCTGCCGAAACTTCTTATGGAAGACTTTGGAGTAAAAATTGCAGGAAGACTACTGAGAGACTTCATAGAAATCTATGATGGCAGATTTGAAGAGATAAATATTTTTGGCAAAGGGATAAAGAATGGTAAAAAAGTAGTAATACTGGGTGAAGCAAAAACCCAGCTTAAGAAGTCAGATATTGATAGTTTTCTCAAAAAAGTTGTAAAGCTCGATAAAATTTATCCAGAAGAAAAACTTCTGATACTCGTAACCCATCAGGTTGCAAATCCTTATGTATTCAAATATGCACAGCAGAAAGGTATAACTAAGATTTACCTGAGCTACCAGTTTGTTTGATTTTTATTTCTGAATTTTTATTTCGTTGCATATTACAACAACCACCGCAGCCAGAACATTGCCCTTTTTTCCAGATGGAGCGGTATAAGATGTATACCGCTCCTGTAAGGATTCCTGAAGCAACTAAAATATCTATAAAACTCATTTTTTTCTCCTTAAAATCCTAAAATTTTCCCAACCTGATAAACCATAAAGCTCATAAGCCATGGTAGTAATGTGTAAATTATCAATATTTGTCCCAAAAATTTCCATGAACCAAACTCCTGTTTTATAACACTGACAAATACCGCGCAGGGCCAGTAGAGTAGAACAAAAACAAGAAATGCGTAAGCACTAAGCGGTGTAAATACATCCTGAAGCTTGGTTTTAATGGAAGACTGTTCTTCTTCTTCACCAACGGACAGTGTTTTTATGCCAATGCCTGATATTAAATTTTTAAAGGCATCACCGGTAGCTGAAAGAAAGGAAACAAAAATATCCTGTAAATCTTCAAAAAATCCTGTTTCTTCTTTTTTCTCTGCATTCTCATCTTTTTTTTCAGGAGCATAAATTACTGCCATTGTGCTTACAACAACCTCTTTTGCAACAACTCCGGTAATAAGTGATGCTGAGGCTTGCCAGGTGCCATATCCAAGAGGTTCAAATACAGGACTTATTGCCTTACCAACTTTACCAAGAACAGAGTTTTCTTTTTCCACTCCATAAGGTATGTTTAACATAAACCACATAATGACAGACACAGCCAATATGTAGGTTCCTGCTTTTACAACGAAGTGTTTTAATTTTTGCCATGTATGTATCATTAAGTCTCTAAAGAGAGGCATCCTGTATGGAGGTAACTCCATTATAAAAACAGGAGTAAAGCCTTTATATAAAGTTTTACTCAGGATAAAACCAATTAACACAGCCATTAAAATTCCAAGAACATAAAGAGACCAGATAACCATCGGTGCATTATGAGCAAAAAAAGCACCTGCGAACAAAACATAAACAGATAGTCTTGCTCCGCATGACATTAGAGGACAAAGCGTAGCGGTGAGTTTTCTGTCTCTTTCTGTTTCAAGAACACGGGTTGCATAAATAGAAGGAACATTGCAACCAAAACCTAAAATCATCGGTATGAAGGATTTTCCGTGAAGCCCGATCGAATGCATCAACCTGTCCATTACAAAGGCAACCCTTGCCATGTATCCAGTTCCCTCAAAAAAGGTCAGCATAAACATCACTGTCCCAATAAGAGGGATAAAAACAACAATAGCTCCAACTCCTGCAATAATTCCTTCTGTAACAAGAGAGACAATCCACTCAGGGCTACCAGCTAAGTTAAGCAAAAATTTTGCCCACTTGGTCACAGGACCTCCTATTACAGAGTCAATCCAGTCAGAGAAGGGAGATGAGAAGTCAAAGGCAATTTTAAAAACTAACCACATAGCTAAGAGAAACAGTGGTATACCCAGGTATCTGTTTAAAACTATTTTATCTATTTTCTCTGTAAGGTCTATTTTTTCACTGTCTTTTTTTATGAGAACCTCTCTTGTAATACCATGAGCTATCCCATATCTCGCATCAGCCATTATAGATTCAATATCTTCACCAACTGTCAGAAAATGTTCTTTTGCTTTTTTCAGGAAATCCTCATCCTCCTTAATACCGGTCTCTTTTAAAACTCTTTCGTCTCCTTCAAGAAGTTTCATTGAAAGCCATCTTAAAGGATATTTATCTACTAATTCTTTATTGGACCTTATTGCCTCCTCAATTATTTTCATTGAATTTTCTATATCTTCTCCATAATTAAGTTTAACGGGAGTGAATTTTTCTGGATGCTCAGCAACCTCCTTTAAAGCATCAAGTAATTCCTTCACTCCATCTTTTTTTATGGCAACAGTTGGAACTACCTTTACGCCCAGTAATTGCTCCATCTTGTCTGTGTCTATTATATAGCCTTTTTTCTTCGCTTCATCATAAATATTGAGAGCAACAATTACAGGAATCCCGAGTTCGAGAAGCTGAACAGTAAGATAGAGATTTCGCTCAAGATTTGTGGAGTCAACAACATCAATTATAAGATCAGGTTTTTCTTTCACAAGAAAATCCCTTGCAATCACCTCTTCCAAAGTGTAAGGGCTTAGACTGTATGTCCCTGGAAGGTCAACCAGATTAATGGTTAAATCATCAATTTTTAATGTGGCAGTCTTTTTTTCAACAGTTACACCGGGCCAGTTTCCAACATAAAGATTTGTACCGGCAATGGTATTTATTAGAGTTGATTTACCTGAGTTTGGATTTCCTGCCACAGCTACTGTAACTGTCTTCATTTAAATCACCTCCACTTCTATTTTTTCAGCCTCATTTTTTCTTAATGAGAGATGATAGTTTTTTACAACAATATCAACAGGATCTCCCAATGGAGCAATTTTCTCAACAATAACAATCTCTCCATCAAGAACACCCATATCCATAAGTCTCTTTTTTAGAGCTCCAGTTGTTTTAATTGATAAAACTTTTGCCTTCTGTCCTACTTTAAGCTCACTCAGTTTCATGATATCCTCCTTACAAAAATTTTCATTGCCATACCTCTGCCAATGGCAATTCTTGAGTCATCAATCTTTAAAAGAATTGGTCCATTTCCGTTATTACTCAATACCTCCACCACTTTAGTAGGTAACAGCCCCATATCTCTTATACGCTCCTTAAAGCCTCTCCCTTTTATGAAGAAATCAACAATTTCAACTTTTTCTCCGCTTTGAATCAATGCTATTGGTATCATTCAAATCTCTCCTTTTTGTAAAAATTTCCCAAATTTTATCCATTACAGTTATGGTCGCATTTACTACCTTAGGGTCAAATTGGATTCCCGAGTTATTTTTAAGCTCTTCAAATGTTTCTTCAAAATCAAATGCTTTTCTATAAGGCCTATCGTGTAACATTGCAGAGATAACATCTGCTACTGTGATAATTCTTGAACCAAGGGGAATTTCTTCTGCTTTAATTCCTGAAGGATAACCCTTGCCATCGTATCTCTCATGATGATAAAGAACCATGTCTTTTATGTCAGTTAGCAAAGTAACGGGTTTTAAAATTGCAAATCCTACCAACGGATGTGTTTTGATAATCTTCCATTCATGCTTTGTTAACTTTCCTTTTTTATTTAGAATTTTATCAGGAATTGCAATCTTTCCTATGTCATGTAAATGTCCTGCAATGTGAATCTTTTCAGCTTCCTTTTCATTTAATCCATAAGAAAGAGCAATCGCATAACTTATTTCCGCAACTTCTTCAGAATGATTAGCAGTATAAACATCTTTTGCATCTATGACTCTTGATAGAGATTCAGCAAACTGATGAATTGTTATAAACTCATTTTTAATTTGATCTAAAGTACCTGTATAAAACTCATCTGATGGAATTTTCTTATACATTCTCATTTGCATACCTCCAGTAGAAAGTGCATACCATGTTTTTACCTCTCTTTTTAGCCATATATAGGGCTTTGTCAGCTCTATTTAAAAGTTCATCCATAGATATATAAGGTGGGGTTCCGTCAATTCCTGCACTTATCGTTACGATTCCTGTACCAAATGGTGAAATTTCAATAGATTTTGCCAGTTCCCTGAGTCTCTCTGCTATTAAATAGCATTGTTTTAAATTAACCCCTTTCATCAATATCAGAAATTCTTCACCACCCCACCTGAAAACATTGTCTGTCCTTCTTATGTTTTTCTTTAACATCTCCCCAACCTTTCTTAAAACCCTGTCTCCAAAATCGTGACCATAGGTATCATTGATTTTTTTGAAGTTATCAATATCTATTAGAATCAGTGAAAAGGGTAATTTGTTTGACACAGCTTTCTCATATTCTCCTGCTAAAAATAAATAAGCAGTGTTTCTGTTAAGACAACCTGTAAGGGAATCATACATTGCACTTTCTTTATAAAGATGATAGAAAGATTTTATCGGTCTTACTCTTATGAAATTTGCAAGTTCTGACTCAAAACCAAGATAAGCATTATTAACTTTTAATAAGACTTTTTTATTTATCACAGGATCATAGGAAATTAACTCTACAAGGATTCCTTCTTTTAATCCCATATCTCTTAATCTTTTAACTGCTGGAACATTGATGTCCATATATACAATCTCAGCCAATTCACCTATATATAAATCGCCCAGGAAGAGTCCATCTGGTTTCATTATTTCCCCCCAATTTTAAAAGTTAATATTCCATCTTACACCATAAACATGGCCTGCCTTTGTGTTGTCTGATTCTCTTGCAGTATCACGAATATACTGATAATCAAGGGTTATGTCTGAACTGAGAAATTTGTAAGAAAAAAGCTTAAACTTCACATAAGACTCAAATACCTGACTGTGTTTTAATTTTTCATTTTCATCCTGTAATTTTTCATTCTTTGATGGGCTCTTTAGATAGGCATAACCAAAGCCTATTTCATCATCCTTACGACCCCACACACTTCCATTTAGATTCAATCCAAGTGAAAACATTCTGTTATAATCTACCTTTGCAGAGTCATCCTGCCAGCCTGCACGGAAAAATGCTCCAAGTATGTCTTTTATCAACTGCTGGTCAAAGGATACTCCAACTCCTTTCAATGCTTTGTATGCATCGGTATCCCAGTTTTCAAATCTCTTATTCGTTGTGTATCCATAGAGCCTGTAATTACCCTCACCAATTGGTGTTTCAAGCTTGTATCCAATCTGTGCTCCAATCCAGTTGTAGTTTTTCACATCCATTATTTCATTATCATTTTTTGAACGCATTCCTACCAGTCTCAGATGAAAATTACCAGCTTCAAACTCTGCTGCCACCCCTGCATCATAGCTTGGAAGATTTGCAAGAGGATTATGCACCAGTGCTTCATTCATGAATTGTCCAAGTTCATCTGCTGCATAGGCATTGTCATCTATAAAGGCTGTTGAGTCAATTATTCCTGCTGTAAACTTTAGCGATACATCCTTCTGAATTGGAAACTTATGGGAGTACCAAAGCTCCTGTAGATGATCTCTTGGATGTCCATTTATGTTTTTTAGGTCGACAAAGAGGTCATCAGCATTGGGATTGAGATTGAAAGGATAAAGAGAGCTTTCTGAGTGAAATCCGCTTCCTTTTGCAAAGCTTGCTCTGAGGAAGAATTCATCGTTTTCAGTTGGTTTAAGAGATACATTGAAGTCAATTACAGCTGAGCCTCTGTCCTTTGTTTTGTCCTTTGTTTCATCATCCACATATCCTTTGGTCATGTGTAGCCACTGATAAACTGTGGTTGCAGTTCCTGAAACTGAAAGCCAGTCTGTAATATCAGCCGCAAATACTGAAAATGAAAAAAGTAAACTTAAGAAAGCTACAATGGAAACTTTTAAATTTTTCATTTTAAATCCTCCTCTTTTTCTTTTATTTTTTTTAAGTATTCAATGCTTTTTCTTAAAGAGCTTATTCCGCAGCTATGGCACATTAAACAGGGGCATTTTTTAAAAGAAAAATTTTTTCTTATGCTTTCTTTTAATTCGTGCGAAACCTTGTTTGTAAAAATCACCACCGCATCAACATTTCCTATTTTCTTGTGAACATCTTTTTCCGGTTTTGTAAAAACTTTCAACTTTACTCCAAGTTTGTTTGCTTCTTCAATATAATGTTTTTCTAATCTATCCATTCCTCCAATTAACGCCACACACATATTCTTCCTCCTTTAAATAATTGAAATATATTTAGATAAATCTAATTATAAGAATTAATTCTAATTTTGTCAAGTCTGTCTAAAAATTAAACTCTTGACTTTTTTTTTAATCTGTTTTTTAATAGATAACAATTAACATGTTCAACTGGGATTGGCAGACAAAGGAAAAGGTTATTTGTGATGTTAATGAATGGAAGGAGAGATTCAGCCTTGTCCATGAGTTTATTCCGAGTGCTGATGGAGAGAGAATCGCAGCTGTTGTTGAAATAGAAGATAAAAAGGTTACTCCATGTATAAATGGAAAAACATGGAGTGATACCTTTGAAAGAATTTGCTTTTTAAATTTTCTTCCTGACAGTTCCATAGTATGCCTTGTTTTACAAAATTTTGAATGGACAATGGCAAAAGATGAAGTTTTACTTGATGAATCCTTTGACTATGCATGGAACCTTCAGTTTAGCGAAGATGCTTCTACAGTAGCATTTAACATAAAAAAAGGAGACTCTTACGGACTTTGTGTAAATGGAAAAGTGTGGGATAATCTATTTTTTGATGCAAGGGATTTATTTATTTCTCCCGATGGGAAAAGAACTGCCTGCTATGTAAGGACAAAAAATCCTCAGGTTCTTGATATATTTAGTTTCAAAGAAGGTGTCTGGACAGTAGCAGTTGATGGTATTGCATGGGATAAAAACTTCATCTCTGTTTATGGGTTAAACTTCAGTCCTTATGGTAAGAGAGTTGCAGCTACTGTAAGGCTTTCTCAACAGGAGTTTACAGTAGCTGTTGATGGAAATCTCTGGAATGAAACTTTCTATAACGCTTGGGAGCCTGTTTTTGTAAATGAAGGTGATATATGTGTGCCAGTTAAAACAGAAAAAGGATGGACTCTTGCTTTGAATGGAAAGCCTCTGTGGAATAGACATTTTGTTCAACTATGGCACCAGAGAGTAAGCCCGGATGGTAAAAAAATTGCCGCTGTTTGCGCAACAGAGTTTGGCAAATGGACAGTTGCTGTTGATGGAATGCCATGGAAAAGAACATTTTCTCAGGCTGTTCTACCACCACAATTCAGCCCTGATGGTAAAAGAGTAGCCTCTGTTGTAAGGGAAAACAATCTATGGACAGTTGCTGTTGATGCAGTTGCATGGAATGTTGGATTTGAAAGAGTATGGACTCCACAATTCAGCCCTGATGGTTCTCATGTTGTTGCGATAGCAGAGAGAGATGGTGTTTTCTTTATAGTGCTTGATGGAAAGATTGGAAAGGATACCTTTGATATGCTTTGGGAACCTGTTTTCAGCCCAGATGGAGATAAAATTCTGATAAGATGCATTAAAAATGGCAGATATTACAGAAAAATTTTAACAATTGGAGAGATTTTGAGATAATGGAGCAGTTTTTTAAAGATCCATCAATATACACTCTTGTGAGAGGACCTCTTGTCTGGATTGCTTTTATTGTGTTCATTGGAGGAACATTTTATCGTATCTATAAGACCATACAACTTGCTAAAAAGGAAAAGATAATATATCCCTATCTCAGCCTGAAATATACTCTTCGTTCATTCATACACTGGCTAACACCCTATGGAAGTATAAGCATGAGAAGACATCCATGGTTTACACTGATTACCTTTGTTTTTCATATATCTGTGATTTTAACTCCCATATTTCTTGCTGGTCATATTGAGCTTTGGTACGAATCTTGGAAACTCAACTGGTGGAGTTTGCCTCAGGGACTTGCTGATGCAATGACTTTGATTGTAATAGTTTCTTTGATTTTGCTTTTGATAAGGAGACTTATTCAGTCTGATATAAAGTTTTTAACCGGAAAAGGTGATTACTTAGCAATTGCTTTGGTAGCTTTACCTTTTATTACAGGATTTCTTGCCCATTACGAGCTTTTAATTGAGTATAAAACGATGCTTACAATTCACATGATTACTGGTGAGATTATGCTTGCTACGATACCTTTTACAAGACTCAGCCATATGTTTTTCTTCTGGCTTACAAGAGCTCACACAGGAAGTGAGTTTGGTGCTGTAAGACATTCAAGAGATTATTGAGGTAACTATGGAAAAGTTTGAAAGAAAACCAGTTACAGACATCGGAATTGATGAAACACTCAATAAAGTTGATGAGTCAACCATAAAAAAAGCTATTGATTGGGTTCTAAGAAAAGAAGCATCAGCAAGACTTAAAACATTTGTAGAGACCTGCATGAGATGCGGAATGTGTACTACTTCCTGTCATCACTATTTAGGACACGAAGGTGATCCAACCTATGCTCCAGCAGCAAAGGTAAAGCAAACAATATGGGACATGCTCAATAAAAATGGAAATGTTAGCAAAGATGACATAAAGAAGTATGCCCGTATTGCATTTTCTGAATGCAATCTCTGCCGTAGATGTGTTCAGTTCTGCCCCTTTGGAATAGATATTGCCTACTTAATAGCACTTGTAAGAAGAATCTGCTGTCTAATTGGAGCAGTGCCTCAGTATATTCAGGATCAGGCATTAAGTCATATGCAGACAACAAATATGCTATGGTTCAGACAGGATGAATGGCTTGATACAGTTCAATGGCTTGAAGATGAATTAAGAGCAGAAATTAAAAATGCAAGAATTCCTCTTGGTAAAAAGAATGCTGAAATCCTTTATCTTGCCCATGGACTTGAAGCAAAATACATGACAGGACTGCTTACCAACATGGCAAAAATAATGAATGTGGCAAAGGTTGACTGGACAATGCCTGATACAGATGGCTGGGATTATACAAACAAAGCATTCTATGCACAGGATCAGGAGACTCTTCAAAAAGTGGTGAGAACCCATTATGAAATTGCCTTTAAGCTTAATGTTAAGAGAATTGTTATGGGAGAATGCGGACATGCTTACAGAACAGGCATATATGAAGGTACAAGACTCATTGGTTGGAAGGAAAATCCAATACCCTATCTTCATGGTGTGGAGTTCTTCTATGAACTTTTAAAAAGTGGAAGAATAAAAATCAGGGAAAAGATCAAAGAGCCTGTAACTTTGCAGGATCCCTGTAATATCATAAGATACAGAGGACTTGGAGAAAAGTTAAGATACATTGTAAACAGTCTCTGCGAAAACTTTATAGAGATGACGCCAAACGATGATCATAACTACTGTTGCTCAGCTGGTGGAGGGATGATAGATGCAGGACCACCCTGGAAGATGGCAAGAATTGAAGGTGGTAAAGTTAAGGCAGAACAGATAAGAGATACAGGGGCGAAAATAGTGATAGCACCATGTCATACCTGTCACAAGGGAATTGAGGACTTGAATGATTATTACAAGCTTGGAGTTCATGTAAAGTTTTTAACAGATATGATTGCAGAGCAAATGGAAATTCCTTGAGAGCTTGAGAGCATGAAGAGATTATTTTTCATAGTATTTTTGATTATTACATTTTTTACAGTTACAATTTACTCAAAAAATCAGATACCAACGCAAGAGCCTGAAAACATGGTTGAGATAGCCCATAAAGAGATTTTCAAAAGGCTTGAATATGGTAAAGTTCTATTTGAACATCAGAAACACATTGATACAATGGCAAAACATCTAAATAAACCAAAAGAGATGACCTGTGGAGAATGTCATTTAAGGGATAAATATGGCGATTATTCCTTTGATTTTCAGGGTAGTGGAAATATAAAATCCTCAGAGGAACTTAAAAATCTATATCACATGAGATGCTTAAATTGTCACCAAACACTGAGTTCTCAGAATAAAAAAACAGGACCTGGAATTTTATCTTGCCGTGACTGTCATAAAAAAGAGAGTGAAAAAGTTGAAGTAAAGTATCCTCTGTTTGAGTTTGATTTTTCACTTCATGAAAAACATGTAAAAAAACATGAAAAAGACTGTAGTCTCTGTCATCATATCTATGATATTGAAGAAAAAGATAAAAGCTTAGCTCTTGTGTATGAGAAGGGAACTGAGCAGAGTTGTTATTACTGTCATGATTTTACTAAAAAAAGAGGTCCTGAAATTTCAAAGATAGTAAAAGTAGCAAAGGAAAAGAATCTTGACATAAAAAATGCAAATCATTTACTTTGCTTGAACTGTCATCTAAAGAACAGACTGCAGGCAAAGGATGCAGGTCCATTGGAATGTAAAAAGTGTCACACAGGAAAGTATAAAACCATAGAGGAACTTAAAGATGTACCAAGACCTGAAAGGGATCAGCCTGATAAGGTATTCCTCAACATTGAAGAGGGAAAAATGAAAGGGGTTGCTTTCAAACATAGCTTCCATGAGAAAAATAATAGAAACTGCAGAGTCTGCCACCATGAGACATTAAGGGCCTGTCGAGATTGCCATAATCTCAAAGGTAAGGAAGAGGGTGGATTTGTAAATGCTCTTACAGCATTTCATTCATTAAATTCAGAGACAAGCTGTCAGGGATGTCACAAAAACTTCACCAGAAAAGAAGAATGCTATGGTTGTCATTACTTTATACCGCCAGTAAAAGCGGAAGTTGGTAAAGGACAAACATGCAGTCGCTGTCATACAGGCAAAAAAGAACCAGAAGTAGTAAAAACTTTTGCATTATCATCGGATAAAATAAAAAATGAAGTGACTATAAAGCACATTGAAAAGGAGTTTGAGCCTGTAAAAATACCTCATTACAAGATGATTAAAAAGCTCACTGATATCTCAAACCAGAGTAAGATAGCAACATACTTTCATAAGGATATAGATACTATTTGCAGAGGCTGTCATCACAAAAGCAAGGAGGACGCAGAATCTCAAAGAGAGAGACCTCCTCTTTGTGTAAACTGTCATAGTGTAACTTTTGATGAAAAAGCAATTGCAAGACCAAGACTTCAAGCAGCATATCACAGTATGTGCATAAAATGTCACGAAACCATTAAACTTGAAAAACCGAAAAAATGCGAAGACTGTCACAAAAGAAAGGTAGCGGAAAATGTATATAATTGAGCAACTTTTTTCAGGACACGGATATGAGTATTTAATTGCTGTGCTTTCAATATTTGTTTTTATAGTAATCTTCAGTATGCTCGGAGAAAAGAAAAAGTATTAGAGGAAAGATATGGATAGAAGAGATTTTCTTAAGACAGCACTTAAAATTACAGGATTAACACTCATAGGAAAAAATGCTATAGCTAAGGATTCTTCTGTTTACTCAACAGGAAATCTGGCAAACAGGAAAAACTGGGAAAAATATGAGAGCATAAAAAAAGAAGAAATCTCTCCAAAAGAGCCTTATGCTGTACTTGTTGATCTTACAAAATGCATTGGATGTAGAAGATGTGAATGGGCATGCAATGAATGGAATAAAAATCCAAATAGACCACTTAAAGAGTTTGAGGAATCCAAAGACAGAAAACCTTCGGTTTTTGATAGAATTCGTAGAACCCATGCTGGACAGTTTACAGTGGTAAATAGATTTTATGATGGACAAAAACCAGTTTATGTAAAGAAACAATGCATGCACTGTGCTGAACCTGCCTGTGAAGCTTCCTGTTTTGTTGCTGCCTTTAAGAAAACTCCGCATGGAGCAGTTCTTTACAGTCCCTCTTTGTGTGTGGGCTGTCGTTACTGTATGATTGCCTGTCCTTTTGACATACCAGCCTATGAATACTATGACCCAATTACACCACAGATAACAAAATGCACAATGTGTTTTGATAGAATAACAGAAGGAAAGGTTCCTGCCTGTGTTGAGATATGTTCAGCCGATGTTATGAAATTTGGACCAAGAAGTGAGATGCTAAAACTTGCCCATGAAACAATAAATAATAATCCTGAAAGATACATAAAGCATGTTTATGGTGAACATGAAGCAGGTGGAACGAACTGGCTTTATATATCTGGAGTTCCCTTTGAAAAACTTGGATTTCCAAAACTTGATAAAACACCTATTCCAGAATACAGTAAAAACTTTCTTTTTACTGTAAAAGTGCTTGAGATTGTTGCTGCTGCACCCCTTGTGTGGGGAGCTTATTACATGATTTCAAGAAATAAAAAGAAAAAAGATGAAAGCCATGAGAAATAATAGCTGGTTTAAGGAAAAAATACTTTTAGGAATGAGTTTTAGCGAATATGTTTCAAAACATGCTACACTACCGTTTGTCATAGCTTTTATAATTCTTGCTTTTTCTTTTTATTCAATGGCTTACAGACTTATTTACGGACTTGGACCTGCAACAAATCTTTCTGATACCTATCCATGGGGATTGTGGATAAGTTTTGATATCCTTGCAGGAATTGCCCTTGCTGCTCCAGGACTCACAGTTGGAACTGCAGTTTATCTTTTTGGAATGAAAGATTACAAAAAATTTGCAAGACCGGCAATTCTTTCAAGTTTGCTTGGCTATGTATTTGCTGTTTTTGCTCTTATGTTTGATCTTGGAAGATACTACCGTGTTCCATATGTAATTGGCTGGTCATGGGGATTAAACTCCATACTGTTTCTCATTGCCTGGCATTTCTTTTTGTACATAATTATTTGCCTTATTGAATGGTTCCCTGCATTTTTTGAATGGCTTGGTAAAGATAAACTCAGAGATTTCTTCTCAAAGCTTGGAATCTGGGCAACTGTATTCGGAGTCATCATAGCAGGTGGACATCAGTCAGCTCTTGGAGGACTGTTTCTTATTGCACCAACAAAAGTGCATCCACTCTGGTATTCGGCACTTCTTCCGCTTTTTTTCCTTATTTCAGCAATTTTTGCTGGTATATCAATGGTTATAATTGAAAGCACCATATCTCATAAGATTTTTAAGGAACAACTAAAAAATTTTGATGAGGAAGAATTTAACAGAAAAACACTCGGGCTTGCAAAGGCTCTTGTTGGCTGTCTTTTTGTATATCTAATTCTTAAACTTCTTGACCTTGCCCATTATGACAAATGGCATTACTTAATTACTGGTTACGGTTACTGGTATATTTTAGAAGTTGTTGGTTTTGTTTTAATTCCTGCAGTGATTTTAATTAATGCAATAAAAGTAAAAGACGCAAAAATAGTGCGAGTAATTTCTTTCATAATAGCTGTCGGAGTAATCCTAAATCGTTTTAATGTGAGCCTTATAGCATATAACTGGTATGTACCTCTATCTGATAAGTATTATCCTACATGGATGGAAATTGCTCTTTCTTCAGGGGTAGTGGTTTTAGTAGTTTTATTTTACCGTTTCATTGTAAGAAGGATGGCTATTTTGTAAACTTATTCTTTTATCGTAGAATACTTTATTTTTGATATTCTTTGTCCAACCATTTCAATTACTTTAAAAACTTTACCATCAATATCTACTGTGTCACCAACACGTGGAATTCTTTGAAGTGTAGTAAGAATAAATCCTCCAAGTGTATCATACTCTTCTGATTCTTCAATCTCTATTCCGTAGTCCTCTTTTAAATCTCTTATTGAAATGGTTGCATCGATTATCATTGAACCATCTGGGAGAGTGATTACTGGCGTTTCAGTATCATACTCATCTCTTATTTCACCTACGAGCTCTTCAATAATATCTTCAAGTGTTACAAGTCCTGTTACAACACCGTATTCGTCAACAACCAGTGCCATGTGAACTCTTTTCTTTTGCATTTCCTTAAGGAGTATGTTTATTTTCATTGTCTCGGGAACAAACATGGGAGGTTTAAGAAGTCTCTTTATATCTAAGTTTTCTGGATTTTTAATAAGAGCATTGTAAAAATCTTTTGCATGAAGAATTCCTCTAATGTCATTAAGGTCTTTGCCAAGCGCAGGATATCTTGAAAACTTCTCATCCATAATAATTTCTTTAATCTCATCAATACTCATGTAAATGCTGACAGTAACCATTTGAGGAGCAGGAACCATTATTTCTTTAACTGTGATTTCGCTAAAACTGAATGCACTATGTATAAGCTGACGTTCATCAGGTTCAAATATTCCTTTTTCTTCTCCCTCTTCAATTAAAAGTTTTAATTCTTCCTGTGAAATAAAGCCTCTCTGTGAGAATGCTTTAAGTCCAAAAGGTTTAAGAAGAAAGTTTGTACTCACTGTGAGAATTTTTACAAAAATAAATGTCAATTTTGAAAACTTATCAATAAACTTTGCAGTTTTTAAACTTATCCATTCAGGATGTGAAAGGGCAATGGACTTTGGAATTAATTCCCCCAGTACTGTCGAGAAATATGTAACCAGAATAACTACTATTCCTATAGAGATTGCTTCAGCTGATACTCTTAAAAAACTGAATGGTAAAATTTCAATCAAAGGCTTTATATTCTTTACTGCATAGGCACCTGCCAGAGCTGAGGCAAGACTTCCGATGAGTGTAATCCCAACCTGAATAGTTGCAAGAAATTGATCTGGATTTTCTTTAAATTTTTGAACAACTTCAGCATTTGGAGTCTTTTCTTCAATTAGTTGTTTCAGTCTCGATCTTCTCAGTGTAACAACACCAATTTCAGAAGCAGCAAACAGACCGTTTAGAAAAATTAAAAGAAATATTAAAAATACTTCATTCATAAACTAATAAGATTTAATCTTCTCAATCAGTGCCTCTGCTACCTCCTGTGTTCCTACAGGTGGATTTGGGTCTTCAGGTGATTTCATATCATATGTTACATATTTACCTTCTTTGATAATTTCTGAAATTGCTTTCTCTATTTTAGAGGCAGCTTCTTTTTCACCAATATGGTTTAACATCATAACTGCACTTAATATTATTGCAAAAGGATTTACTTTATTCAATCCTTTGTATTTTGGTGCACTTCCATGGGTTGGTTCAAAAACTGCATATTCATCACCAATATTTGCACCTGGTGCCAATCCAAGTCCACCAATTAATCCAGCTGCAAGATCACTTATAATATCACCGTAGAGATTGGGCAGCACCAATACATCATATAGCTCTGGTTTTTGAACAAGTTGCATACACATGTTGTCAACAATTTTGTCTTCAAATTCTATATCCGGATATCTGGTTGCAACTTCTCTTGCAACTTCAAGAAAAAGCCCATCAGAGTATTTCATAATATTTGCCTTATGCACAGCAGTAACTTTTTTGCGACTATTTTTTCTTGCATACTCAAAGGCAAATCTTACAATTCTTTCTGTGCCGAAAACTGATATTGGTTTAATGCTTATTCCAGAGTCATGCCTGATTTTTTTGGTGGTTTTTTCTTCAATAAATTTTATCAAGTCTATAGTTTCTGGTTCACCTTTCTTAAACTCAATACCAGCATAGAGGTCTTCGGTATTCTCTCTTATTATTACAAGATCAACATTTTCATATTTTGTCCTTGCACCTTTAAAGCTTTTACACGGTCTCACGCAGGCATAAAGATCAAGAGCTTGCCTTAAAGAAACATTAACGCTTCTAAAACCTGTTCCAACAGGCGTTGTTATAGGTCCTTTTATGGCAATCTTATTCTTTTTAATTGAATCTATCACTCTTTCAGGAAGTGGATTCCCTTCTTTTAAATATACTTCTTCACCGGCATTTTGAATTTCCCAATTAATTTTTACTCCTGTTGCTTCAACGACTTTTTTCATTGCTTCTGATATCTCAGGACCTATTCCATCTCCTGGAATAAGAGTAACAGTATACATTCTATAGTTCCTCCTAAGGTGTTACTGTGAGAATTTGCCTGACAATGTCAGGATATTGGGCTATAAATCTAAGCTCATCATCAGTAAGAGGTTTTTGAGTATGTAAATTTGCATATTGGACAAGTTCAAGAATTTTTCTTGCTTCAGCATCATCGTGAAACTCTATACCGAGTTTGCTATATACATATCTGAATCCTTTTATTCCACCATATTCTCCTGTAGTGATGATTCTTCCTGTTTCAAGAAGTTCTGGTTCTCCACGACCAACATCTTCTGGAGAGTAAAGTTCATAATTTGATCTGTCTTTTAAAACTCCATCAGCATGAATTCCTGATTCATGGGCAAAGGCATTTGCACCAACTCCAGGTTGATTTATCGGAATAGGGATATTGAAAGCATAGGAAGCATATCTGGCAATTTTCCAAGCCATTTTAAGATTTATATGCTCATCAAGAGGACATTTTTCTTTAAGCCCATGAGAAAACTTAAGAGCCAGTATTGTAGAGACTAAATCGGCATTTCCAGCTCTTTCACCATATCCATTTATAGTTGTATTTATGTAACTGTCTACACCTGCTTCCACTGTTGCTTGAGCTCCTGCAACAGAAACTGCTTCAGCCATGCCAAGGTCATTATGACAGTGCATTTCAATGGGAAATTTTGTTGCGAGAGCAAGCGTGTGAATTCTCTCGTAAATTGTAATCGGATCTTCGCATCCAAGTGTATCGCAATAGCGGAATCTATCTCCACCTGCTTCTTTTCCTGCAAGGATGAATTCAATGAGTCTGCTGAGTTCAGTACGGGATGCATCCTCTGCATTGAATC
This sequence comes from Thermodesulfovibrio aggregans, assembly GCF_001514535.1. Lineage (NCBI taxonomy): Bacteria > Pseudomonadati > Nitrospirota > Thermodesulfovibrionia > Thermodesulfovibrionales > Thermodesulfovibrionaceae > Thermodesulfovibrio > Thermodesulfovibrio aggregans. The sequence continues at coordinate 1,094,651 of NZ_BCNO01000001.1, forward strand.
CAACTGTTTCTGCTCCAAGTTCTTTTGCAAGTTTGACAGCATTGTACATGCTTTTTACAATGTCATCCCATGTTTTTCTTCCCTGAAATTTTCCCTGTATCATGATTTCAGAGGTGGAAATTGAAAGATTAAGATGTTTAAGTTTTGGACAATTCTTAAAAGCTAATTCCACATCTTCTGGAATTGCTCTTGCCCATCCTTCAAGATGAATTCTTTTTAATACACCCATTTCAGCAAGTTCAAGATTGGCATTGATATAGTTTACTTCATGTTTTAAAGTAGGAAATCCAATTTCACTCTGGTAAACACCCATTTCATCAAGATATAAATTGAGCATTGTTTTTGAAAGCTTTGGAAGAAGTATTCGTGAAGTCTGAACTCCATCTCTATTTGTTACATCAATAATGTAAACCTTCCCCATATTTGCCATTTTTCCTCCTTGTTATAAAAATTGTTGTTATTTTCTTTGTGAAATCTCTCTTGGAATGGCTACTTTGCCTGTTCTAACAAATTCCTTTATTCCCATTGGTTTCATAAGCTCAATAAAGGCTTGAATCTTTTTTTCATCTCCTGTTACTTCTATTGTATAGGTTGTTGGACCTGAATCAACCACTCTTCCACGAAATATTTCAACTGTTTTCAAAACTTCAAGTCTGTTTTCCTTTCTTGGTGCAACTTTAATTAAAACCATTTCCCTTTCCACATGGTCTATTTCAGTTAAATCAACAACTTTAATAACATCAACGAGTCTGTTAAGTTGTTTTGTAATCTGTTCAATAACTCTATCATCTCCTGTTGTTACAATTGTCATTATGGAGATATTGGGATCTATAGTTTCTCCTACTGATAGACTTTCTATATTATAACCTCTACCACTAAAAAGTCCTGCTATTCTCGCTAAAACACCAAATTTGTTTTCTACAAGCACTGAGATTGTATGTCTCACAGTTGCCCCCTATTTTACTGCTTTAAGTTTCCGTTCTTTTTTCTTCTCTTCAAAGATCATCTGATCAATAGGAGCTCCAGGCGGTACCATAGGATAAACTTTCTCTTTCCAGTCAACAACGAAATCCATAAATACAGGTTTTCTTATTGATAAGGCTTCTTTTATAACTGGTTCAACTTCGCTTGGTTTAGTTGCTCTTAACCCAACAGCACCATAAGCTTCTGCAACCTTTACAAAGTCTGGTGCTGTACTTAGATAGGTATGAGAGTACCTTTCATTATAAAAGATTTCCTGCCATTGTCTGACCATTCCAAGATAGCTGTTATTAAGTATTGCCACTTTTACAGGTAAATCATAAACTACTGCTGTTGCGAGTTCCTGTATATTCATCTGAATACTTCCATCTCCTGCTATGTCGATAACTGTCATATCAGGAAAAGCAAGTTGAGCACCAATTGCAGCAGGAAATCCATATCCCATGGTGCCAAGTCCACCTGAGGTTACAAGTCTGCGGGGTTTGTCAAATTTGTAAAACTGTGCTGTCCACATCTGATTCTGTCCAACCTCTGTTGTAATAATTGCATCGCCTTTTGTAACTTCATATATTTTTTCAATAACATACTGAGGCTTTATAACTTCAGGGTCAAATTCATATGTAAGAGGTCTTTCCTTTTTCCATTGATTTATCTGTTTGAGCCATGCCTTTCTAATCTCTTCCCATTGAGGTTTTATTTCTTCTTTGAGGATTTTATTTAATACCTGAAGAACTCTGCTAACATCTCCAACTATTGGAATATCAACTCTTACATTTTTACGAATTGATGTGGGATCAATATCTATATGAATTATCTTTGCCTGAGGTGCAAAGGCATCTGTTTTCCCTGTTACTCTATCATCAAATCTCATTCCAATTGCAATGATTAAATCGGAATTCTGAACTGCCATATTGGCATAATATGTTCCGTGCATTCCGAGCATTCCAAGTGAAAGCTCATGGGTGCGTGGGAAACTGCCAAGCCCCATTAAAGTATTGGCAACAGGGATTTGAGTAATCTCTGCAAGTTCTTTAAGATATTCATGAGCATTGGAAATTATACATCCACCACCAGCAATAATGACAGGTTTTTTGGCTTTAGCTATTTCCTGTGCTGCTTTTTTTATCATGTAAAAATTGCCTTCATAGGTTGGATTATAGCTTCTTATGTAAACTTTTTCTGGCCAAATAAACTCTGTTTTTCCCTGTGTGACATCCTTAGGAAGATCTATAAGAACAGGACCTGGTCTGCCAGTTGTTGCGATGTAAAAAGCTTCTCTTACTTGCCGTGCGAGGTCCTTAACGTCTTTCACAAGAATATTGTATTTAGTGCATGGTCTAGTAATTCCTACAATATCTGCTTCCTGAAATGCGTCATTTCCAATTAAAAATGTAGGAACCTGACCTGTAAAAATAACAAGGGGAACAGAGTCCATATAGGCATTTGCAATTCCGGTTACAGTATTGGTTGCTCCAGGACCACTTGTTACGAGAACAACTCCAGGTTTTCCACTAACTCTTGCATATCCGTCAGCAGCATGAGTTGCACCCTGTTCATGTCTCGTAAGAATTAGTTTTATATCCGGATCATCGTAAAGAAGGTCAAAAATATCGAGTATTACTCCACCAGGGTAACCAAAAATATGTTTTACACCCTCTCTTTTTAGGCACTCAATTAAAATTTCTGCACCTTTCATTTTAGCCATGGCTCTATCCTTATTTTATAAGTTTAAAAAATAAAATACCATAACTCTTTTTATTTTATCAATTCATTAAATTTTTTTATACTTTTAAAAACATCTTCAGGACTATGAGCTTCTATTGTGTAAATACAGTTTTTATTTTTGAATAATCCAAAAAATTTTTCAAAATCAAAGGAACCACATCCAATACAGAGATGCTCATCAAACTGTTTATTATTGTCGTGTAAGTGAAGTTCAATTATATATTTATCCAATGAGTTAAGCCATTCTTCAATGCTCTTTTTTGAAAAAAGATTAAAGTGTCCTGTGTCTAAACATATTCCAAAATAAGGACAATAGAGTTTCTCAACAAGCATTTTCAGATTTTCAGGGTCTTCTTCAAAAATATTTTCTATTGCAATTTTAATGTTTAATCTTTCTGCTCTTGGTAAAATTCTTTCCCATGTTTTAAGGCTTGCTTGAAGCCATACATCTACTTTGAAAGCATATTTCCACTTTTCATAACCTGAATGAAAAACTATTGATTTTGGCTTAAGAATTTCAGCAATATCAAAAACCTGATTAAATCTCTCAATTGTAACTTCTCTTACTTTTGAATCAACTGCACCAGGTGAAAGATCCATAAAAGGTGCATGGAAAGACAAAGAGGGTTCATAGGAAAGAACCCTCTTAAGTTCTGTTATATCTTTTTGTGTAATACAATCAAGTGATTGAGAGTCAAAGTATATTTCAAGGTTAAATTTTTCTTTCTGAATTATATCAATGTAATCGTAAATTTTACTGTATGGAACATGAATGTGCAGGTTTTCCATCTATGTAGATTTTTCCTCTGATTTTTTGGAAGTTTTATCGGAATTGTTTGAATTAGAAGTATTCTCTGAATTATTTTTTCTTGCATAATCTGTTACATACCAGCCAGTTCCCTTCAACACAAAAGAAGAAAGGGATATAAGTTTTTTAAGTTCTCCACCACAAACAGGGCAATTTTTTAAAGGTTTATCACTAAATTTTTGAATAACTTCGTGAATTTTGTGGCATTCCATGCATTCATACTCATATATGGGCATCTGACTCAACACCTCCTTTGTTTATTAGGATACTGATAAAATTTATTTTAAAACATCCATGCTTATTTTTGGTATAATTTAGTAAGAATTTTTTAGGAGGCTTGAGATATGAAAGTTCTTGTAACAGGAGGAGCTGGTTTTATAGGAAGTGATTTTGTAAGATTAGCTGCAAGAAAAGGCTGGAAGGTTATAGTTGTTGATAAATTGACTTATGCAGGTGATTTGGAAAGGCTTAAACCTATTCAAGACAGAATAGATTTTTATAATATAGATATTCTTGATAAGCAAGAATTAAGAAAAATATTTAAAAAACATAAACCAGAAGTAATCTTACATTTTGCATCTGAGACAAATATTGATAAATCAGTCATAGATCCGAGTATTTTTATGGAAACAAACATTATAGGAACCATATGTCTTCTTGATCTTGTTAAAGAATTTGAAGTAGAAAAATTTGTAAACATTACTTCTTATGAAGAATATGGAGATATTAGGGAAGGAGAAAGAGATGAAGACTGTCCTCTAAATCCTCGTTCTCCCTATGCTGTAAGCAAGGCATCAGCTGATATGCTTGGACAGGTTTACTGGAGAGCATTGCAAATTCCTGTTATAACCTTAAGACTATGTAGTATATATGGTCCCTGGCAGAATCCTGAAAGACTCATACCTATGACAATACTTAGAGCTTTACGTAACGAGCAAATTCCGGTGTATGGAACAGGTGATATAATTCGTGAATGGCTTTATCTTTGTGATTGTGTTAGAGCAATTTTTGCGGTTCTGGAAAAAGGTAAACCTGGAGATGTATATAATGTGGGAAGTGGAGAACGATTTTCAGTTATAGAGATTGTAAGGCGAATATTAAAAATTCTTGATAAACCTGAAAGTCTGATAAAATTTGTTCCAGATCGTCCAGGACATGAAAAAAGAGTTGCCATATGCAGTGAAAAAATAAAAAACAGAACAGGCTGGTCTCCGGTAACAAGCTTTGAATCAGGATTAAAATCTACAGTAGAGTGGAATTTAAACAATAGAACATGGCTATTTAAAAAGTTGTTTTATTATGAAGATTTATGGAGCAAGCTTTACAGAGAAGACTAAATTATCATATTGGTACATCCGGCTGGCAATACGCACACTGGAGAGGAATTTTTTATCCTGCAGAATTAAAATATTCAGACTGGCTTTATTATTACTCCAAGTATTTCTCAACAGTTGAGATTAATGTCACTTTTTACAGAGATGTAAGAACATCAACTTTTCAGAAATGGTATAATTCAACACCAAAAAATTTTCTATTTTCAGTTAAACTTTCAAGACAGATAACACATTTTAAAAGACTTAAAGTTGACAAACTCTATATTGAAAGCTTTATTCAGAAGTATTCAACTTTAAAAGAAAAACTTGGAGTTATTCTAATTCAACTTCCTCCAGGATTAAAGTTTGACGAAACATTAGTTGATGATTTCATTTCTATGTTAGACAAAACCTATAAGTATACAATTGAAGTTAGAAATAAAACATTCATTCATGATAAATTTTTTGAAATTTTGAAACAAAACAACATTGCCTTTTGCATAGCAGATTCTGCTGGACGATTTCCCTATTATGAGGTAGTTACAGCAGATTTTATCTATGTTAGACTTCATGGCTCTCAGAGACTTTATGCTTCAGAATATACAGAGGAAGAGTTGAAAGAATGGGTTAGAAAGATTAACACATGGAATAAGCCTACATTTGTTTACTTTGACAATGATTATATGGGATACGCTGTGAAAAATGCATCAAGACTTAAAGAACTTCTTACTGACATTTCTCTTTTTCAAAAATAGGACAGAAACCTTCCTGAATATCTTTTTGAGAGATATTGCTTAGAAGATACTCTTTAATATTATCCTGCCCTATAATGAATTTTTTTGTTGCCCCTTCATCACAGAATAGTACTGGAACATGCTGTATTTTCAAAGTTCTAAGAGCACCTGTAATTTCTTTTGCTTCAATAGCTTGAACTGAAATTGAATGAGTTTTACAGAACTGTATTACTTCTTCACAATGTTGACATTCCTTAGAATATATGAGAACGTACTGGGAAGAGGGAATCTGTCCAATTTCTGGATTTACAAAATAGGTTATGAGAAATATGCTAATAAAACAACTAAATGCATAGATTATTTCAAATCTTTTTCTAATAAGTCTAAATAAACAGCTTAATAAAATAATTCCAAATACGGTAATACAAAAAATACAAAATTCTCTAACGACAAAGCTTTGAAAACCAAGTAAATAACCCTCTACAGACAAAGCTAAAATAAGAATACCGGAATGAAAATACTCAATCAATGGTTGAATTTTTGGAGGAAATTTATAAAGAGAAACAAAGATTAAAGTTATAAATAGCGCTAATCCTGAAATAAGAAGGATAAGGTCTCCTCCTTTAACAAAGCTTTCAACAATTCTGCATCCTTGAGTAGTACAGATACTTTTACCGTGAATATGTAAAATAAATTCAGTTAATACAATTATAAAACCTGCAACATAAAATACTGGATAAAAATTGAGAATTTTAATTTTAGGCATAACTTTAATATACCACAATGGAGCATTATTTATAAAAGTTTCTATAGCTTATACTTAGTGCATTGACAAAGAGAAATGTTTTATGATAATTTTTTACATGTTATCCTTCTTAAAAAAATGGAAGAAGAAAAGGGAGCTTAAAAAAATCAATAAGCTCATAAAAGAATTTGAAGAGATGAGAGAAAATTTATTGAAAAAAGCTGAAGCACTTGAAGAATTTGCAAATAGAAGGATAAAAGAGTTAGAATTAAAATTAGACAATATGGAACAGCAATTAGAGGTCTTTGAGAAAATTATAGATTCTCTTGATCCTAAAAAAAGAGTTAATTAAATGCGGGTGTAGCTCAGCTGGTAGAGCACAACCTTGCCAAGGTTGGGGTCACGGGTTCGAATCCCGCCACCCGCTTTTTTTTATTGGCGACGTACCCAAGCGGCTAAGGGAGCGGTCTGCAAAACCGCCATGCGCCGGTTCGAATCCGGCCGTCGCCTTAAATTTTTTATTTTAGAGAACAGCAAAAAATTATTAAAAAATAAAAGAGATTTTTTAATTTGAGACCTCTTGGCGTTCATACTTCAATTAAAAACACTTTAATTAATTCCATAGAAGAAGCTGTTCAGCTTCAATGTACAACATTTCAGATATTTCTTCATAGTCCCAGGATCTGGGAAATTCCAGAGTATGAAGAACAAGTTATTGATGAGTTTAAAAGACTTAGAAAACTTCATGGATTGAATCCTTTAGTTATTCATGCCTCTTATCTGATAAATCTTATCTCATCAAAACCAAAGACAATTGCCTCTTCAAGATATCTTTTAAAAAGAGAAGTCTTAATGGCAGATGCTCTGGGTGCAGACTATTATGTAATTCATTTAAAGGACAACAAAGATATGGACAAGGATGAGATTTATGCTAAAACTAAAGAAGGTTTCAGCAAAATAGGAAAGCTTGAAAAATGTAAAATTCTCATAGAAAATACAGCAAAAAGTAAAATAACATCTCAGATTCCTGATTTGATTGAAACACTTCAAAAAATTGAAAGTGAAAACATTGGCGGAATTTGTATTGACACCTGTCATCTTTTTGCAGCCGGATATGATATATCTGGCGAAGATGGAATATCAAAGTTTATTGAAGAGGTTTTTCAATCTGGCTCTTTTGGTTTAATTAAGTTAATCCATCTTAACGATTCAAAAGCACCTGCAGGTTCTGGAATTGACAGGCACGAACATATTGGAAAAGGGCACATTGGAATATCAGGCTTTGAAAGATTTTTAAAGATAAAAGAACTCTCCAATGTGCCTTTAATTCTCGAGACACCTAAAAAATCTCCTGAAGATGATTTAAAAAATCTCAATGCTGTAAGAGAAATCCTCAGGAAGTTAGAATCCTGAATATTTCTTCATATCTTTCAGCAGTCTTTTTTACAATTTCATCTGGTAATGGTGGTGCAGGTGGCTTTTTGTCCCAGTTTATAGAAATTAAATAATCTCTTACAATTTGCTTATCATAGCTGTCCTGAGGTTTTCCTGGTACATAATTTTTCACTGCCCAGAATCTTGATGAATCAGGTGTTAAAAGTTCGTCAATTAGTATGAGTTGTTCATTATAAAAACCAAATTCCATTTTTGTATCAGCAATTATAATACCCTTTTTTTCTGCGATTTCAGATGCCTTTTTATAGATTGAAATTGATATGTCTTTTATTTTTTTAGCTACTTCTTCGCCAAGAATTTTCACAGTTTCATCAAAACTTATATTTATATCATGTCCCTTTTCAGCCTTTGTGCTTGGTGTGTAAATCGGCTCAGGAAGTTTTTGAGATTCCACAAGCCCCTCAGGAAGTTTAATTCCACAAATCATGCCTGTTTTCTGATAATCCTTCCATCCTGAACCAGTTATATATCCACGGACTATGCATTCTACAGGAAGAGGTTTTGCTTTTTTTACAAGCATACTTCTTCCTTCTAGAATATCTTTATATTTTCTAAGAGGTTCGGGAAATTCATCTACATTAGCTGAAACAATATGATTTTCAATTATGTCTTTTACCATATTAAACCAGAATAGAGAAATTTGCGTTAACACCTTTCCCTTACCTGGAATTCCTGTTGGAAGCACTACATCAAAAGCAGAAACTCTGTCTGTCGCCACAATTAAAAGATAGTCTCCTACTTCATAAATATCTCTTACTTTCCCTCTTCTGAGAAATTTAACACCTTCAATATTTGTTTCAAGAACAATGTTTCCCATGTTTTCCTCCTAAATTATATTTTCAATAAACGCATACCTTTCCCTAACTTCAGGGAATTTATGATAGCATTTTTAACAAAATTTTTTGCAGCCTTAAAAGCCTCTTTGGGTTCATAATTAAGACATAAAAAAGACAGAAAAGCAGAAGAAAAAGCACATCCAGTTCCATGAAACTCGCCTGGATATTTTTCGCTTTCTATTTTATAAAAATTTTTCCCATCGTAAAGTATATCAATTGCTTTTTCCTCAAGATGTCCTCCTTTGATTATAGCAAAATTTGATCCAAGTTGATAAAGTTTTTCTGAAGCTCTATAAACATCCTCTATTTTTTCAATCTTTACTTCTGTGAGTGTCTCTGCCTCAGGAATGTTTGCTGTAACAGCAATTGAGAGAGGAATGAGTTCTTCTTTTAAAATTTTTAACGCATTGTTTTCTATTAATTTTGCTCCCAAAGTAGAGGTAATTACAGGATCAATTACAAGATTTTTTATATTGAATTTTTTTATTTTTTCGACTATGCACTGTAAAGCTTCTTTACTGTAAAGCATTCCTGTTTTTGCTCCAAATGGTTTTATATCTTTTAAGAGAACTTCAAACTGGGCTTCTATAACTTCTGGAGGCACAGGATGGGTTAAAACAAACTCTGATGTACTTTGGGCAGTAACAGCAGTTAGGATACTCAATCCATAGATGTCAAGGGAATAAAAAACTTTTAAATCCAACTGGATTCCTGCTCCAGATGTAGGATCAGAAGCTCCTATTGTTAAAGCTGTTTTCATCATTTTTTCTCTATATTTTTAATTAGTTCTGCACCATAAAGAAAAACCGCCCATCCATAAAAAAGCCACATAAGAAGAGCAAGAAAGGTTGATACAGAGCCATAGAGAGAGCCTATTTTAATAATTTTTAAAACATAAAAAGCAAAAACATATTTAGCTATCTCTATCAATACTGTTGTTACTGCTGCTCCTGTTAGAATTGAAGAGAGTTTAATTTTTTTATTAGGCAGAATTTTATAAAGTAAGCTTGCTATAACAAACATTAACAGGAAAGGAAGAATGTGTTTAAGAAAGAAAATAAGCAGGGTCTTCAATCCAGAAAACTCTGGAGGCTGGAAAACTCTGATAAGATATGTTAGGGCAAATGAAGCTGCCACTGTAAATGTAATAAGAAGTATTATAAAGAATGACATTGCAATAGATGCCAGAAAATGTCTTTTTTTAGGAGTTCTAAAAATTTTGTTTAGAGAAAACTCAACTGCTGTAAAAAGCTGTAAAGAAAAAATACCATAAAGTATAATAGAAATACTGCTTACTTCTTTTGAGGCTAAAATATTTCTTAGTTCCTTAATCATCTGTAATTCTATTGCAGGGAAAAATGCAATTAATTTAGAGTACACGAATCTTACAACTCTCTCTTCCTGCATAATATTAACTAAAACATTGACAATAAACATGCTTAAAGGAATGATTGAAAGGATTGAAAAAAATGCAAGGGAGGAGCTCAAAAAGACTCCTTCATCATTGTAGAAATCCTTAAAACTTACAATAAAAGCTCTTGGAAGTTTTGTAATCATTTGAGTAGAATTTCAGCATTGATATAGTAGATTTTGTCTAATAACTCTTCAGAAAGACCAAGTTTTTTGAGATTCTCTATTTCCTTACCCTGGTCTGCCCAGGGAGAATCAGTTCCAAATAGTATGTAATTTTCTGGATGTTTGAGAATTAATTCTTTGATTTTTTCATCAGGTATCCATCCAAAGGAAAAAGAGATTTCCATGTATATTGGTTTTCCTATCATTAATTTTTCCACCTCATCCCACTGTTTCCATGCTCCAAGATGTGTAGCTACAAATTTGAGTTTAGGAAAATGATTTATAACATTCATTATTCTTGATGGAGAAGCAATATTCCACTCAGGAAAGGCTATATCATAACCACAGTGCATCACAATTAAAAGGTCATTTTCAATCAATGCTTCATAAATAGGATAGACTTTTTCATCATCAATGGCAAAGTCCTGATAAAAAGGATGCATTTTTATTCCATAAAAACCTTCTTTTTTGATTAGCCTAATATGTTCTTTTAAATTCTTATCTTCAGGATGAATAGATGGCAAAGGAATAATTCTATCAGAGCGAATTTTATCACTCCATTTAAGAATTGAGTTAAACTGTTCTGGTCTTGTAGCAATATTACATATAACGGATTTTGTTACATGATTTTTATCCATTGACCGAAGAAGGTCATCCAATGTTCCATTAAGAACAGCTTTGACTTTACTGTTTTCTTCAAGTTTTTTTATTGCTCTTTCTGCAATCTCATCTGGGAAGGCATGAGTATGAAAATCAATTATTTGCATAAGTCTTATTTTATCGTTAAAAAAAATGAATTTGTCAACGATGTTTCTCTAAGCATATCTTTTTTGTTATATTTAATTATCTCATTTTGTGAGGTGAGTTATGGATATATCATCATTGATTCAGAAAAATGATAGGAAGATAATTTTTATAATTCTTGATGGAATAGGTGGACTTCCTGTAAATGGAAAAACAGAGCTTGAGGCAGCAAACAAACCAAACCTTGACGCCCTTGCAAGAGTTTCTGCCTGTGGTATGCATATTCCTGTGGCTTATGGAATAACACCTGGAAGTGGTCCTGGCCATTTTGGAGTTTTTGGATACGATCCTCTAAAGTATGAAATCGGAAGAGGTGTTCTTGAAGCACTGGGACTTGGTATAGAACTTCAAAAAACAGATGTTGCATTAAGATGTAATTATGCTACGCTAAAAGATGATATAATTGTTGACAGAAGAGCAGGAAGAATACCAACAGAGAAAAATATAGAGCTTACAGCAAAATTATCAGAGCAGATTAAAGAAATTGATGATGTTAAAATTATTTTAAAACCGGGAAAGGAACACAGATTTTGCCTTGTAATGCGTTTTCCTAAAAACATTACTGAAAAACAGGCAATGGTTACAGATACAGATCCGCAAAAGGAAGGAAAACCTCCGGCACAACCAATTCCTTTGAACGAGGAATCAAGAGAAGTTTCAGAGATAGCAAAAAAATTCATTGAAAGAGCAAGAGAAATTCTTAAGAATGAAGAAAAGGCAAACTATGTTTTATTAAGAGGTTTTTCTGCTCTTCCCCATATTCCTTCCTTTGAAGAAAAATACAGACTCAAAGCTTGTTCCATAGCAGTATATCCCATGTATCGTGGAATTACAAGACTTCTTGGAATGGAGACTTTGTCAGTAGAAGGTGATATAAAGGAAGAAGTGGAAACTCTGAAAAAAGTTTATAAAGACTATGATTTTGTTTTTGTTCACATTAAAAAGATTGATTCTTTTGGTGAAGATGGAAACTTTGAAGGTAAGGTAAAGAAAATTGAAGAATTTGACAACTACTTGCCTGAGATTGTCTCATTGAATCCTGATACACTGGTTATTACAGGGGATCACAGCACTCCAAGTTTACTTAAAGCTCATAGCTGGCATCCTGTGCCTCTGCTGATTAACTCGCCCTATGTACTTGGTGGATTGGTTAATGGATTTACAGAAAGAGAATGCTTTAAAGGAGAACTTGGAATAATTCCAGCTACAGCAATTATGCCTTTGGTTCTTGCCAATACTTTGAGGTTGAGGAAGTTTGGAGCATGATTGACAGCCACTGCCATCTTGAGATGTTTAAAGAGGAACTTTCCGATGTAGTAAGGCGTGCCTATGATTCAGGAGTTAGCACTATTGTCACAGTTGCTTCAGATGTTGAAAGTCTTGATGAAGTAGTAAAAATTGCAGAACAATATCCGATGGTTTATGCAACAGTGGGAATTCATCCTCATGATGCAAAGGATTTTAACGATAAAGTTTTGAAAAAAATATTTGAACTTAGTAGACACCCGAAGGTCATTGCAATAGGAGAAATAGGACTTGATTATCACTATGACAATTCTCCAAGAGAAGCTCAAAAATCCGCTTTTGTCCGTCAGCTTGAACTTGCACGGGATTTAGGATTACCTGTAGTAGTCCATTCAAGAGAAGCCTTTGATGATACAATAAAGATTTTGAAAGAATCAGGTGTCAGTCGAGGAGTTTTGCATTGTTTTAGTGGAAATCTGTCGCAAGCAAAAAAAGCTATTGAACTTGGATTTTTAATATCAATCTCTGGAGTTGTTACTTTTAAAAATGCAAAGAAAATTAAAGAAGTTGCTCAGTTTGTGCCTGATGATTATCTATTAATTGAGACAGATGCACCATATCTTGCTCCTGAGCCAATGAGAGGAAAAGGAAATGAACCTGCTTTTTTAATTTACACAGCCAGAGAATTGGCAGAATTAAGAGGAGTAACAGTTGAAGATATTGACAGAATAACTACTGTAAACACTTACAAACTTTTTCAAATTGGAAACCTTCCCAAAGGTGAGATTGCTTACAAAATAAGAGATACTCTTTATTTAAATGTAACAAATAGATGCACAAATGTGTGCAGATTCTGTGTGAGATTTCACACTGACTATGTAAAAGGACACAATTTAAGACTAGAGAGAGAGCCTTCATCAGCAGAACTCATAGAGGCAATAGGAGATCCTAAGAATTACAAGGAAATTGTCTTTTGCGGCTATGGTGAGCCATTTTTAAGGCTTGATTTAATTAAAGAGGTTGCAAAATGGATAAAAGAGCATGGCGGCAGAGTGAGAATAAATACAAACGGACAGGGAAATTTAATTCATGATCGAAAGATTTTGCCAGAACTTGCAGGTCTTATTGATTCTATTTCAATAAGTTTAAATGCACAGGATAAAGAAACTTACAACAGAATATGTAATCCCGCAAATCCCGATGCCTATGAAGCTGTGATTGAATTTATAAAAGATGCCAAAGAATTTGTCCCTAAGGTGCAGGTGACTGTTGTAGATGTTAGAGAGGTTGATTTAAAAAAATGTGAAGAACTTGCAAACTCTTTGGGTGTTAGTTTTAAAATACGGCATCTTGATCAGGTTGGATAGAAATGCTTGAGACAATTAAGCGAGATTTCTTACAGGGGCTTAAAACATTTAAGTTCTGGGCTCAGGTTCTCTCTGAAAGAGTGAAGATTGAAATCAATGTTTTAAAACTTATTAGTGAAATGAATAAACTTAATACAAAAAGAGATGCCTTTCTCAAATCAATTGGTAAAGAAATATATGATGCATGGGCAACTGATTTAAATATTAAAGAAAGTGAAAAAATATCAAGCTTAGTAAGACAAGTAAAAGAAGTAGAAACTCAGATAGAGGAGATAAAGAAAAGATTAAGTGATCTTGAGGACCTCAGTAAGTGGAAGTTCTGATATTTATTTTAGGGCTTGTAATTGGTTCTTTTTTAAATGTATGCATTTACAGAATACCAAGAAAGCTATCAATAATCAAACCTTCATCATTCTGTCCTTCCTGTGGTAATTCAATTAAATGGTGGCATAATATACCAGTTTTAAGTTTTGTCATACTTAAAGGTAAATGTGCTTATTGTGGAGCAAAAATTTCTTTGAGATATCCAGTTGTTGAGATATTAAATGGTATTTTCTATGTTTTAGCATATTTAAATTTTGGTTTGACAATTTCTTTACCATTTGTTTTAATTTTTATCTCAGCTTTGATAGTTATTTCATTTATTGACTTTGATTTTCAGATTATTCCTGATGAGATTTCAATTCCCTTGATTTTTTTAGGTATTATTTTATCCCTTCTGCCTCATAATTCAATAAACTTAGCTTATGATATTAAAGATTCCTTGATTGGCATAGTTATTGGTGGAGGGAGTCTTTTAATCGTTTCATTGATAACCAGAGGAGGGATGGGCGGAGGAGACATAAAGCTCAATGCAGCAGTAGGAGCATTTCTTGGATGGAAGGCAGCATTGCTTACAATTTTTATTGGGAGTTTAGCTGGCTCAATTGTTGGTATTGTAATCTTAAAAAAGACAGGAAATAGAAAGATTCCATTTGGACCATTTCTTTCTCTTGGTGCCTGTGTCTGTTTGTTTTTCGGCGAAAGCTTGCTTAATTGGTATTTTGGATAGGACTATCTTATATAAGCTTCAGTTACATAAAATCTGACCATTCTATGGGTATTGAAATAATAGGCATTTAAAGCAATTGCATTTTTCATTATTTTTACCCAGATATGGCGATTTTCATAGAATAGAGGTAATATTTCACTGGAAAGTTTATAGTACAAATCCTCGGCATCTCTTTTTGAATCTGAACTTTCTTCCAGAGTTCCAATTGCCCAGCCAGTATAACCTTCAATCCATCCTTCAATCCACCATCCGTCAAGAACACTTAAATTGGGAACACCATTGTGTGCTGCCTTCATTCCAGATGTACCAGAAGCTTCATGGGGTTTTTGAGGGTTATTAAGCCATATATCAACCCCTGCAACAAGTTTCATTGCCATTGCCATGTCATAGTTTGGTAAATAAACAACTTTAACCCTGTCTTTTAACCTTTCTTTTACTTCAAAAATTTTTTGAATCAGTTTTTTTCCACCTTCATCTTTTGGATGAGCTTTACCGGCGTATATAATCTGAATTCTTCCTTCTCCAATCATTGCAAGTCTTTCAGGATCAGACATTAGAAGGTCTGCTCTCTTATAAGGAGTTGCTCTTCTTGCAAATCCTATTGTAAAGGTATCATAGTTTAAATTTGCACTGGTGAGTCTGTTTACATAATCAATTAAATGTTTTTTTGCCTGCATATGGGCATCCCAGAGTTCTTCCTCAGGAATTTTCCATGCTCTTACAAATATTTCAGGTTCATTTGCCCATCCCGGAAGATGTTTATTATAAAGTTGTTTGAAAGGCTCTGATACCCATGTGTAGGAGTGTACTCCATTTGTTATGGCATGTATTTCATATCCAGGGAACATCTTTTCCGAGACCTCTTCATGTTTTTTTGATACACCATTGATGTATTCACTTAGATTAAATCCCAACAGAGTCATGTTCAACATTCCATCTCCTGCAAGCTTTTTCAGTAGCCATAAAGGAACCACTTCACCCATTATTTTTTCAACAACTTCGTAGGGAAATCTGTCATGTCCTGCAGCAACTGGAGTGTGTGTAGTAAAAACGCATAACTCTTTAACTTTTTCTATATCCCATACAAGTTCATCAGACCATACTTCTTCAATAGGTCTTTTAAATCTCTGAAGAAGTTCCAGAGTTAGAAAACTTGAATGTCCTTCATTCATGTGATATTTTTTTATTTCAAAACCAAGTTCATTAAGAATTCTTACTCCTCCTATTCCAAGAACAATTTCCTGTTTAAGACGATACTCTAAATCTCCTCCATAAAGATAGTGGGTGAGAGTTCTATAATTTGGTTCATTTTCCGGAATATCTGTGTCAAGAAATAATACAGGCACCCTTCCGCCAGTTCCGCTTTCTATGACATAGAGCCATGCAGTTACATAAACTGGTTTATTTTCTATAGTAACTGTAACCATTACATCAAGTCTGGTTAGATATTTTTCAATATCCCATGGGTCAGGATGCTCAATTTGTCTGCCAAAGGGATCAAGTTCCTGCCTGAAATATCCCATTTTATGAATTAATGTAACTCCTACCATTGGAATTCTCAGATCAGCAGCTGATTTCAAAGTATCACCTGCTAAAATGCCAAGTCCTCCACTGTATGTATGCATCTCTGGTATTATTCCTATTTCCATTGAAAAATAGGCAATTCTTGGCTCTTTAATAAATTCATCTATGACCATATTCCATGCTCCTGTATCTTCTTGATTAATTCATTTATTGCTTGTATGCCTTTTTGTCCCATATCAAAAGTAAAGTCATTAACATAGCATTGAATATGTAATTTTATAACATCTTCACTAATTTCTTGGGAGTATTTTTTAGTAAAATCCATAGCTTCATCAAAATGAGAGTAGGCATAGTTGAGACTTTCCTTTATAATTTTTTCAACAGTTTCTTTTATATTCAATGACTTTCTGGACACGATGCAGCCAAGAGGAATTGGTAAAAGAGTTTCCTCCATCCAGAACTCACCAAGATCAGCTACCAGTTTAAGCCCTTTCAAGGAATAGATAAATCTTCCTTCATGAATAACAACTCCAAGATCTGCCTCCCCTTTAGCAACTTTATCAATAATCTCATAAAAAGGCATAAATTTCAGTTCGTATTTTTTTTGAGAAAAGTTTTTTTGCCAATAAAGCCACATAAGCAAAGAAGCAGTTGTGAGTCTACCAGGCAGGGCAACTTTAACAGTTGAAATATTTTTAATTTTTTCTAAATCTTTTGCAATCACAACAGGACCAAATTCAGATAGAGCTCCACCTGAGGATAGAAGTTCATAATCTTTTTGAAGATAATAAATGGCATGGGATGAAATTTTTGAAATATCAAGCTCTTTTTTAAGACATAAAGAATTTAAAGATTCTACATCTTCAATTACAAAATCAAAGTTTAGTCCATAGGTGTTTACTTTTTTTTCAATTATCCCAAAAAATATGAATGTATCATTTGGACAAGGCGATATCCCAAACTTTAACATGAAAATAATTTTAACAGATGTTGAAACATTTATGGAAACTGTGCTAATTTAAAAAATTAATACTCATTTAAGGAGGGCAAATTGGCAACTAAGAGATCAACAGTTAAAAAGAGAAGTAAATCGGTACTGAAGAGAATAAGACAGAACAAAAAAAGAAGATTGAGAAATCAGGCATGGAAGACCAGAATTAAAACCTCAATTAAGAAGGTTGAAGAAGCAATTGCCCAAAATAATCAAGAAATAATTCAATCGGTATTAAAAGAAGCAATAAAAATAATTAGTAGAGCAGCTTCAAAAGGTATCATTCATAAAAATACAGCATCAAGAAAAATTTCAAGATTAATGAAAAAGGTAAATGCTGCTCTGGTAACTTCAGTTTCTGCAAATTAATTGAATCTATTTATTTTGTAATTAAAGAGTTCAGGTAGTACCTGAACTCTTTTTATTTTTCCCTGATAAAGTTATTGCTAACTTACATTTATTTTTTTATAATATTTAAATGAAAAGGTTCTGGATAGTTCTCACAGTGATGCTTCCTACCTTTATAGAGATTCTTGATACAACCATAAATAATGTTGCACTGAGACACATTCAGGGAAGTCTTTCAGCAGGAGTTGATGAGTCAACATGGATTATTACATCTTATCTTGTTTCCAATGCAGTTGTAATTCCAATGGCTGGATGGTTAAGTAGAGTTTTTGGAAGGAAGAACTATTTGATTTTTTCCATATCTCTCTTTACAATTTCTTCATTTTTATGTGGAATCTCCTGGAGTCTTTCATCTCTTATATTTTTCAGAATTCTTCAGGGCATTGGCGGAGGGGGTCTTCAACCTTTAAGTCAGAGCATACTTCTTGAAGTTTTTCCAAAAGAAAAATACGGCACAGCAATGGCAATTTACGGAATGGGAATAATTATGGCACCAATACTTGGTCCAATTGTTGGAGGCTGGATAGCTGATAACTTTTCATGGCGATGGATTTATTATATAAACATTCCTGTCGGTATCATCTCTATTTTAATGACCTATCTGGTTATAGAGGATCCACCTTATCTTAAAAGAGAAAAACTAAAAGTTGACTACCCCGGTATAATCCTTCTAGCTCTGGGGATTGGATGCCTTCAGGTTGTTCTTGACAAAGGTGAAAGGGAAGACTGGTTTGAATCAAATTTTATTGTTACTCTGTCAATCATAAGTGTTGTTAGCCTTGGGTTGCTTTTGTGGTGGGAACTAAAAAGAGCAGAACATCCGATTGTTAATTTCAGACTTTTTAAAGATAAAAACTTCTTTTTTGGAAATCTTGTAATGTTTTTTACCTTTGTAAACCTCTTTGGCAGTATTATTCTTTTGCCCATTTATGTTCAAAATTTAATGGGATATACGGCATTTTTAGCAGGACTGGTTCTTGGACCTGCTGGACTAATTCAATTTATAGCTTTTCCAATAAGCGGTAAGATATCTGACCGAATAAATCCGAAGATACCACTTGCCTTTGGTATTATAATGTGTGCCTATTCAACTCATCTTATGAGTTTATTTAATCTTCAGGCAGGATTCTGGGATTTTGTATATCCAAGAGCTGTTCTGGCTCTTGGTATGGCTTTTGTTATAACTCCACTTGCGGCATTGACAGTAGCATACATTCCAAAAGAAAAAATGCAGGATGCAACACCACTGAGTGCTGTTATACGAAACATTGGAGGATCTGTTGGAACTGCAATAGTTACAACAATTGTATCTCAAAGAGCCCAGTTTCATCAGTTTAGACTCATTGAGAATCTTACTCCCTATGATATTCCCTATCAAATTGCCATTGAAAAACTGAATGAATATTTGCAAACAAGAGCATTTCTTCCACCTGAGGGAGCAATTTATAGGGAACTTATAAGACAGGCACAGGCAATAGCTTTTAATGAAGCATTCTGGATACTAAGTGTTGGAATGATCTCAATGATTGCAACTGTTTTCTTTTTCCGTAAACCTATTTATAAAAAGAAAGGAGGGGCTCAAGATGCAGTCCATTAAAGGAAAAATTGCAGTTATAACAGGGGCATCAAAAGGAATAGGATTGGCAACTGCTGAAAAATTTGCCACTCAGGGAGCTAATCTTGTTTTAGTAGCAAGGTCTCATGAATTGTTAAACAATGTTACGCAAAAGTTGAAAAAATATGGAGTAGATGTAATAAGTGTACCTGCAGACCTTACAAAGGCTGAAGAAGTAGAAAAAGTATTTGAAAAGGTAAAGTCTTATTTTCAGCGAGTTGATATTTTAGTAAACAATGCTGGAAGAGGAATTTTTAACTACATTGAACATGGCTCACCGAAGGAATGGAAAGAAGTGATTGATCTGAATCTTACAGGTCTTATTCATTGCACTCACATGGCTGTAAAAATGATGATTCCTCAGAGGAGCGGTCATATTGTAAATATTTCTTCAGTTGCTGGAAGAGTGGGAATTCCAGGATGGTCTGTATACTGTGCTACAAAATGGGCAGTTGTTGGTTTTTCTGAATCAATTCGCAAGGAGTTGATAAAATACAACATCCGTGTTACAGTAATAGAGCCGGGTGTTGTGACAACCGAATGGGGTGAAAATATGCCAGAGGAATGGATAAGAAGCAGAGCTTCAATGAGAGCTCTTAAGGCAGTTGATGTGGCAGAAGCAATATACTATGTGGTAACTCAGCCTGAATATGTCTCGGTAAACGAACTTTTAATCAGACCAACAGAGCAGGAAAGATGAAGTTTACACATTTTGATGAAAAAGGAAGAGCAAGGATGGTTGATGTTACAGGCAAAGCTGTAACTGAGAGGATTGCCATTACTGAAGGCATTGTTAAAATGAAGCCTGAGACACTAAAAATGATTTTGAATAAAGAGATTGCAAAGGGTGATGTTTTTCAGGTTGCCCGTCTTGCTGGAATTATGGCTGCAAAGATGACTCCACATCTTATCCCTCTCTGTCATCCTCTTCCAATTACATCTGTTGAGATTGATTTTGAAGCAGATGAAGAGAAATCACAGGTTAAAATAAAAACAACTGTTAAAACAACAGCTCAAACAGGAGTTGAAATGGAAGCAATGGTTGCAACCTCTTTAGCAGCTTTAACAATTTATGACATGTGTAAAGCGGTTGACAAAGAAATGGAAATTGATGAGATAAAGCTTATTTACAAAGCCGGAGGGAAAAGTGGAGAATTTAAAAGAACTTAATTATCTCTGACTGAATCGCCTCCAGAATTAAGCTGTCTTTCCACTCGTGGGTTTAGTCTGATAAAAATCAATATAGAGTTACCTTCTTTTTTGTAAACTGTTTCAACGGGCTCTAATACTCCAAATATCCATAAAAAATAAATTGGCTTTAGCTCGTAACCTATTATATTCCCATTATCATAAATGGCCGAACATTTTATTGTGCTAACAGAAGAACTTTTCAAAATCTCATTGGCAATTTTTAAAGCCTCTTTTTCGTCTAGGTTTTCAATTGCTCTGTATTTAAAATCTGGAGCATATGGAGCTATTTTAATATTGTCATCAACTCTGTCAAGAATTATAAATGTTTCAGGATCATTTATGAAGGAGTTTGAATAAATAATTAAATTGAATTTGCCTTTGATATCACTGTCACTACATTGCTTAACCAATACTTCTGCTTTTAAATTTAATGGCAAAGTAATTAATACTAAAATCATTAATAGTTTTATCAGTCTTACAAACATAGCATATTTCTCCAATAGCCTTAAAGATTAAATGCGAGAGGAGGGATTTGAACCCTCACGGGTTTCCCCACTGGATTCTAAGTCCAGCGCGTCTGCCATTCCGCCACTCTCGCATACTTTTATTTTAAACATTCTTTAAATATTCAATCCAATGTCTTTTCTGTACTGCATACCTTCAAAGTTGATAAGCCCTACTGCAGAGTATGCTTTCTGTCTTGCTTCCTGTAAATCATTGCCGAGTGCTGTTACTCCCAGAACTCTTCCACCATTTGTAACGATAATGCCCTCTTCGTTAAACTTGGTTCCTGCATGAAAAACTATAACATCCTTAAGATCTTTGATCATATCAAGCCCTTTAATTGGTATTCCCTTTTTATACTTTCCCGGATATCCCTCTGATGCAAGAACAACACACAAGGAGGCTTTATTACTCCATTTTACATCTACTTTATTTAATTTCTGTTCTGCTATTGCCATAAAGATATCAACTAAGTCGGTTTCAAGTCTTGGCAGAATAACCTGAGTTTCAGGATCACCGAATCGGCAGTTAAATTCAAGTACATAGGGTTTGCCATTGACAATCATAAGTCCAGCATAAAGAATACCTCTGTAAGGTATCCCTTCCTGCTTGAGTCCCTTTACTGTGGGTTTTATTATAGTTTCAAGTATTTCTCTTTCAAGCTCTGGAGTAATTATCGGATTGGGACTGAATGTTCCCATACCTCCTGTATTTGGACCTTCATCATTGTCAAGAAGTCTTTTATGATCCTTTGAGGTAACCATAGGAATAATAGTTTTTCCATCTGTAAAAACAAGATATGAAACTTCTTTGCCTTGAAGGCACTCTTCAATGACAACCTTTTCTCCAGCTGCACCGAAGATTTTTTCTTTCATAATAAGTTTTAAAGCATTAACTGCTTCATCATAGTTTTGACAAACAAAAACCCCTTTACCTGCAGCAAGTCCGTCTGCTTTAATAACAATTGGTGTGCCTTTCATTCTGATGTATTCTTCTGCATGGGTATATGAAGTAAAAATCTTGTATTCTGCTGTGGGGATTTTATGTCTTTTCATGAATTCTTTTGCAAATACTTTGCTACTCTCAATTTGAGCAGCAGCCTTTGTAGGACCTATTATTTTTCTTTTTTCTTTCTCAAAAGCATCAACAATTCCTTTTGCAAGGGGGTCTTCAGGTCCTACTACTGTAAGATCAATCCATTCATATTTAACAAAGTCAATTAAATCAGAAAAGTCCTTGTTTTCTATCTCAACACACTCAGCAATTTGTGCTATACCTGCATTACCAGGAGTACAATAAATTTTATCAACCACTCTCGATTGAGCAAGTTTCCATACAATGGCATGTTCTCTTCCTCCTGAACCTATCACGAGAACTTTCATCTTCTTTCCTCCTCTGTCTTTTTAACTAACCAATAGACTATACCCATTATAAGTATAGCTGCTATAAGGGAGGCTATAAACTCAATTGTTTCGTGCTTTAGTGTTGCAATCATTGTCTCTCTTATTACAGTAACAAGAGCAACTCCAACAAAAACACTTATTCTGAACTTTCCTCCCTTGAGATGTGTAATTTCAGTATTTAGAAGCTCAAGCATAACCCATAGAATAAGAACTGAACCAAGAGCTGTTACAATTTTTTGCTCAAGTTTGCCTGATAATATTTCATATATATCTTTACCGCAAAGATATATTACTGCAAAAGTAAGAATGCTTAATCCAAGTATAAGCATGAGACTCACAAGTTGAGAGAATATCTCGCCATATCGGACAAGTTGATTTTTTATCCGGTAAGCTGGTGAATAACCTTTTATTTCTTCTTCAAGATAGGCAGAAGAGATAATATCAAGATTTATGTCAAGTATTTTATTAATTGAAATCACATATTTCTCCCTGTCATGTTCCATCTCTTCGCAAAGTATATCAATACAGGCATTTCTTATAATGTTTATTGCTCTTGTCATAAAATGAGGTTCAACACCAACTTTTTCATGTTTCTGCCCAATTCTTATGAGGGCATCATAAAAATAGTTATCATATTTACCAGAAAAAAGACTGATAAACCATGTTCTTACAAGCCTCATTACATGTTTTATCAATGACTCATTTTTAAAAATTCTTCTTGCTGAATCTGTTTGAATTATCCATTGATAAAGAGCTCCTACAACTTTTTCTGCTCTTTTTTCCATTAGAGGCTTGAGCTCTGAAAGTCTCAATTCATCATCTTTTGTAAAATAGTAATTTGCTTTTATTTCTTTAAAAGGTCTCATTTTAGTGTCTGAAATGCCTTATTCCTGTAAATACCATAGCTATATTATATTGATCTGCCGCATCTATTACTTCCTGGTCTCTTACAGAACCACCTGGCTGGATTATGGCAGTTACACCATTTTGAGCGAGAACATCAATGTTGTCCCTGAAGGGGAAGAAACCATCGGATGCTACTACAGTTCCTTTTAGTGAGCTCAGTGCATGCATTGCACCTATTTTTGCTGAAAATACTCTGCTCGTCTGTCCAATTCCAAGTCCCACAGTTCTGTCTTCTCTTGCATAAACAATAGCATTTGATTTTACATGTTTGCAGACTTTCCATGCAAATTTCAAAGCTTTCCATTCACTGTCGGTTGGCTGTCTTTTTGTTGCTACTTTTACCTGCCAAAATTCATCATCAACTTTATCCCACTGTTGTACTATAAATCCTCCAAGAATTCTTTTCAGGTCAAAGCCTGATGGTGTAATTTCGCCTGATAGACAAGGAAATCTAATTATTCTTAGATTTTTCTTTGTTTCGAAAATATCAAGTGCTTCTTTATCAAATTCTGGTGCTACAATTACTTCATAGAAAGTGTTTATAATCTCTGAGGCTGTTTGTTTATCAACAGTTCTGTTTAATGCAATTATTCCGCCAAAGGCACTTACAGGATCACACTCAAATGCTTTTTTATAGGCATCAATAAGATTTTCAGCTATAGCAACTCCGCAGGGATTATTATGTTTTACAATTACACATACAGGCTCTGTAAATTCTGCTGCCAGAAGAACTGCAGAGTGCGTGTCAAGATAGTTGTTAAATGACATCTCTTTACCCTGAAGAACTTCTGCATCTATCAGTGAAGGGGTTTCATTCAAGGCATAAAGTGCTGCTTTCTGGTGTGGATTTTCTCCATATCTGAGTTTTTTTATCATTTTGAGGGGTAATGTCCAGTCCTGTCTGAATTCGGAAGTGCTGATTTTGTCAAAATATTCGGCTATCAAAGCATCATATCGTGCCGTATGAGAAAACACCTTTTTTGCAAGTTCAATTCTTTTATCCATTGAAACATCACCTTTTTTTAGCTCTTCTAATATGGCAGAGTAGTCGTCAGGATCAACAATAACCACAACATCTTTATAATTTTTTGCAGCAGCTCTTAAAAGTGTTGGACCTCCTATATCAATGTTTTCAATAGCTTCTTCAAGGGTTACTCCTTCTTTTTTTACAGTTGCTTCAAAAGGATAGAGATTCACAACTACCATATCAATTGGTTTTATCCCAAGTTGTTTCATCCTTTCAATATCTTCTGGATTATCCCTTCTTGCGAGTATTCCTCCATGAATAAGTGGATGAAGAGTTTTTACCCTTCCGTCCATTATTTCAGGAAAACCTGTATACTGTGAAACATCTATCACATTTATTCCTGCTTCTTTCAAAGTTTTTGCAGTTCCACCTGTGGAAATAATTTCTACTCCCAAGCGATTAAGCTCTTTTGCAAACTCTACCAGCCCTCGCTTATCAGAAACACTTATTAATGCTCTTTTTATCACCTCTACACCTCCTCTGCCCTTATGGGTGATTCAAATACCTTTCGGGCGATTTAAAGTTAAAAATTCAAGGTTCAAATGCACTCATGATACTCCTGTATTGATTTTACTTTAATTTTACTTTCTTTAAGCCTTTTTATTGTTTTAACAATCGCACTCGCACCTGAGATGGTAGTTGTGTATGGAATTTTGTAGTTTAATGCTCCTCTTCTTATGTACATTGAGTCCTTCTGGGCTTTTTTACCAAACACAGTGTTTATTATAAAACTAATTTGCCTGTTTTTGATTAAATCCAGAACATTTGGTCTTCCTTCCTGAAGTTTATTTACAACTTCCGCATTCAGTCCATTTTCTATCAAATATTTTGCAGTGCCTCTGGTTGCTATTATGGTAAAACCCTGTTCAACAAATTCTTTTGCTATTGGTAAAACATGAGGTTTATCTTTGTCTTTCACGCTTATAAACACTTTTCCGCTTAATGGAATCTTACCCATTGCACTCATCTGGGCTTTAGCATAAGCAAGTCCAAAATCTTCATCAATTCCCATAACTTCTCCTGTTGATTTCATCTCAGGTCCAAGAATTACATCTACCTCAGGAAACTTATCAAATGGGAATATGGCTTCTTTTACTGTAACATAGGGAATTTTAATCTCTTTAGTTAACCCGAGTTCTTTTAAGGTTTTTCCTACCATAATTTTTGCTGCCATTGCTGCAAGAGGCACACCTATACTTTTACTTACATATGGAATTGTTCTTGATGCACGAGGATTTACTTCTAAAACATAGATTTCTCCATCTTTAATTGCATACTGAACATTCATGAGTCCCCTTACTTCAAGTTCCCTTGCTATTGCCACTGTTTCATCTTTAATTTTATGAATTATCTCTTCGGAAAGATTATAAGGAGGAAGACTGCAGGCAGAATCACCTGAATGGATCCCTGCTTCTTCAATATGTTGCATTATTCCTGCAACAACCACATCAACACCATCAGATATAGCATCCACATCTACCTCTATAGCATCTTCAAGATATCTGTCAATGAGTACAGGATGGTCTTCAGAGGCTTTTACCGCTTCTTTCATGTATCTACGTAACGAGTCTTCATCGTAAACAATCTCCATTGCTCTTCCACCAAGCACATAGGATGGTCTTACAAGAATTGGATATCCGAGTTCTTCAGCTATTTTTAGAGCTTTTTCAAGAGAAGTGGCTGTTCCACTTGGAGGCTGCTTTAGATTGAGTTTGTCCACCAATTCCTTAAATCTTTTTCTGTCTTCAGCTCTGTCAATGGCATCAGCCTTTGTACCGAGAATGTTTACTCCATATTTCTCAAGTGCTTTTGCCAGTTTTAAAGGTGTCTGCCCACCAAATTGAAGAATTACACCAAGAGGCTTTTCTCTTTCAACAATATGTAAAACATCCTCAAGTGTAAGAGGTTCAAAATATAGTCTATCTGAGGTATCATAATCGGTGCTCACTGTTTCAGGATTACAGTTTACCATTATTGTTTCATATCCAAGCTCTCTCAGTCCAAAGACTGCATGAACACAGCAGTAATCAAACTCAATACCTTGCCCAATTCTGTTTGGTCCTGAACCAAGAATTATCACTTTTTTGGGATTTTCTGTGGGAGGTGCATCGGCATCATATATTGGTTGATTTTCCAGAGTCTGGGTTTCAGCCTTAATGCAATAAAATTCTCTCTCATAACATGAATACATATAAGGTGTATAGGCAATGAATTCAGCTGCACAGGTATCAACAAGTTTATAGACAGGTTTTATTTTTAAGTCATTTCTCAATTGTCTTATTTCTTCTTCATTTTTCCCTGTAAGCATCGCTATTCTTCTGTCAGAGAGACCGTTTTGTTTGGCTTCAAAGACAAGGTCACGACTTAGTTTTTCAGTTTTTAGCCTATTTTCAATTTCTATGATTTCCTTTATATTATTTAAAAACCAAGGATCAATTCCGCTTAATTCGTATATTTCCTCTACACTGAAACCTTTTCTTATTGCCTCTGCAATATACCAAAGACGTTCTGCTGTAGGATTTTTAAGCCTCCAGACTATTTCATCAGAAGTTGTTTCTATCTCTTCAAATCCGTATGAGCCGATCTCCAGGGAACGGATTGCCTTTCCAATTGCTTCTTTAAAGGTTCTTCCTATTGCCATTACCTCTCCAACTGATTTCATCTGAGTTGTAAGAACTGGATTTGCCTCTGGAAACTTCTCAAAGGTAAATCTCGGAATTTTAACAACAACATAGTCAAGAACAGGTTCAAAGCTTGCAGGTGTTACCCTTGTTATGTCATTTGGAATCTCATCCAGCGTATATCCCACAGCCAGGCGAGCAGCTATTTTTGCTATTGGGAATCCTGTAGCCTTGCTGGCTAAAGCAGAACTTCGGGACACTCTTGGATTCATTTCTATAATGCACATTCTTCCATTTTTTGGATTTACTGCAAACTGAATATTGCTTCCACCTGTATCAACACCTATCTCTCTTATTGCCTTGATGGCACTATCACGCATCAATTGATATTCTTTATCTGTAAGGGTTTGTGCTGGTGCAACAGTGATAGAGTCTCCTGTATGAACACCCATCGGATCAAAGTTTTCAATAGAACATATGATTACAACATTGTCTGCTTTATCACGCATAACTTCAAGTTCAAACTCTTTCCATCCAAGAAGGCTCTCTTCAATTAGCACCTGACTTATAGGACTGAGTTTAAGCCCTCTTTCAAGAAGTTCCTTAAACTCTTCAATATTGTAAGCTATTCCTCCTCCTGTTCCACCAAGAGTAAAAGCAGGTCTTAGAATTGCAGGAAATCCAATCCATTCTATTACTTCAAGCCCTTCCTTTAAACTGTGAACAGTAGCTGAACGGGGTACATCAAGCCCTATCTTTGTCATTGCCTGTTTGAAAAGCTCTCTGTCTTCTGCTTTTTTTATAGCATTTAAGTTTGCACCAATTAGTTCGACCGAGTATTTCTCAAGAACTCCTGCTTCACCGAGCTCTACAGCAAGATTTAGAGCAGTCTGTCCACCAAGTGTTGGAAGCAAAGCATCAGGTCTTTCTTTTTTTATGATTAGTTCAAGAATTTCAGCAGTAAGAGGTTCAATATAGGTGCTGTCAGCCATTGAAGGATCTGTCATAATTGTAGCTGGATTTGAGTTTACAAGTACAACTTCATATCCTTCCTGCTTTAAAGCTTTACATGCCTGAGCTCCTGAATAGTCAAACTCACAGGCTTGACCAATAATTATGGGTCCTGAGCCTATAATAAGTATTTTTTTAATGTCTGTTCTTTTTGGCATATTACTTTAGTAGTTCCTCCAATCCTTTAAGTCTTTCCTTTTCCCTTTTAAGGGCAAGTGTTTTTTCATAAAGTTTTTTAATTTTTTTATCTTTAAGCATTTCCTCTTTGATATCTGATGCTTTTATACCAAGTTTATCTTCAAGTTTTTTTATCTGTTTCTCATAAGATTTTATATAATCTTTGCATATATTGATTTCTCGCATTGTAGAAATCCATACTTCATCGTAGGTTAAACTCATACCTGCTCCTCTTTAGATTTTCTCGTATTCTTTTACTATTTCTCTAAATCTTTCAAATACATCAATAGCATCATTAGGTCCTGGTCCTGCTTCTGGATGATGCTGTACCGAAAATACTGGATACTCAACATGTTCCATTCCTTCTTCTGTTCCATCATAGAGATTTTTATGGGTGAGGCTTACCTGACCCTTAAGACTTGAAATATCAACACAGTAGTTATGATTTTGAGCTGTAATTGAGATCCTGCCAGTTTTTAAGTCTTTTACCGGATGGTTTCCTCCGTGATGTCCAAATTTTAACTTATATATTCTTCCTCCCAATGCAAGTCCAATTATTTGATGTCCAAGACATATACCAAAAAGAGGTTTTTTACCTATGATTTTTTTTATGTTTTCAACTGCATATGTAAGAATTCGAGGATCTCCAGGACCATTGCTTAACATTACACAAGAAGGATTCATCTCAAGAACATGCTCAGCTGCAGTTTTACCAGAGACAACATAAACTGAAAAGCCGACTCTTTTAAGATTTTTCAGAATATTAAGTTTAACTCCATAATCATAAACTATGCATAGAGGAAGGGCTTCATCTTTATGAAACCAATAAGGTTCCTTACACATCATTGTACTCACATGGTCAATCTCTGATATGTCTGGATGGGCAAGTACTTTTTTATGCAAACTTACAGGATCAAGGTCTACCGTGGATATAATTCCCATCTGTGCACCTTTGTCTCGTAAATGTTTGGTTAGAGCTCTGGTATCAATTCCGTGGATGCCTACAATCCCATGTTTTTTAAGATAATTTCCAAGACTTTCCTTTGAACGCCAGTTGCTTGGATAGTCCTTGTACTCTCTTACTACAAAGCCCTCTACTTTGGGTCCTCCAAATGATTCAACATCTTCTTCATTTACTCCGTAATTGCCTATCTGTGTATAGGTCATAACAACAATTTGACCTTTATATGAAGGATCAGTAATTATTTCCTGATAACCTGTAATGGATGTATTAAAAACTACTTCTCCAATAGATTCTCCCTCCGCTCCAAAGGCATAGCCTTCAAACACTGTTCCGTCTTTTAAAACAAGCATTGCTTTTTTCATTTATCCTCCTTCAACATATTAAAAACTTTTTTACCTTTTATAGTGAGTAAAACTTTTCCCTTAAGTTTCCATCCATCAAAGGGAGTATTTTTACCGAGTGAGGCAAAATCTTCTTTTTTGACAATCCATTCTTTATTTATATCAACCAGTATTAAATCTGCCTCTTGGCCTTCTTTTATACCTGATTTTTCAAGTTTCAATATTTTTGCAGGATTTACAGTAAATTTTTCAATAAGTTTATTTAGGCTTAAAACTTCATCATGAACCAATCTAAGACTCAGTGCCAATGCTGTTTCAAGTCCTGATATTCCATTTGCTGCCTGCTCAAAGGGAGTATTTTTATCATCAAGACTATGGGGTGCATGGTCTGTAGCTATTACATCAATTATTCCACTTCTCAGAGCTTCTTTTATTGCTTCTTTATCCTCTTCAGTACGCAAAGGGGGATTTACTTTTGCACTTGTATTATAGTCTTTTAAAGCCTCCTCGGTAAGAGTAAAGTAATGAGGACATGTTTCTGCTGTTACTTTTATCCCTTCTTCTTTAGCTCTTTTTATTAGTTCAACTGAGCCTTTTGTAGAAACATGGGCAATGTGTAAAGTTCCTTTTGAATATTTACTTAGAATTATATCTCTTGCAACCATTACTTCTTCTGCTGCCTTAGAAATTCCCTTTAGTCCCATATAAAATGAAAGTTTTCCTTCATTCATTGCTCCATTTTCACTTAAAGTGAAATCCTCACAATGAGATATAATTGGTGCATCAATCGCTTTTGAATATTGCAGGGCTCTTCTCATAATAAGAGAGTTCATCACAGGCATTCCATCATCTGAAAAACCAACACAACCAGCTTGTTTTAGCATTATCATTTCTGATAGTTCTTCACCTTTTAATCCCTTTGTGATAGCTCCTATTGGATATACATCACAACTGCCTTCTTCTTTAGCCTTTGCAAGAATGTAATAGGTGACTTCAGGATTGTCATTGACAGGATTTGTATTTGCCATGCAGCATACTGATGTAAAACCTCCTCTTACAGCAGCAAGAGTTCCTGTTCTGATAGTTTCTTTGTATTCATATCCGGGTTCTCTCAAATGGGTATGCATATCAATGAGTCCAGGGAAAACATATAAACCCTCTCCATTTATTTCTATAAAATCAGGTTGAACTACAATAATTTGAGAGTTGGAGGCGACTAAATCGTTTATGTCTGAAGATTTAAAATTTAATTTAGCAATAATTCCATCTTCAATTACTATATCAACAACTCCTTCTTTATTTGTAAAGGGGTCAATTAGGTTGACATTGTAAATTTTGATAATCAACTATACCTCCCTTTGAGTCAAAAGATAGATCACAGCCATTCTTGTTGCTATCCCATTTGTTACCTGCCTTAGAATTACCGAGCGGGGACTGTCTGCTACCTCTGTTGAAATTTCAACTCCTCTGTTCATCGGACCTGGATGCATAATTATTGCATCATCTTTAATATATGAAAATGCTTCTTTTTTTAATCCCCATACATGAAAATACTCTTTTAAAGATGGGATAAACGCAGCATTCTGTCTTTCAAGCTGAATTCTTAGAAGCATGATAATATCAGCATCTTTTATGCCACTTTTAAGATCATAAAAGAGTTTCACGTTATCAGGTGGTTGTTCAGGAAGAAGAGTAGGAGGACCTACAAATCTTATCTCTGTGTCAAATTTGCTTAAGAGATATAGATTAGAACGGGCAACTCTGCTGTGAATTATATCTCCCACAATGGCAATTTTAAGTCCATCAAGTCTTCCCTTTACTTCAAGAATACTAAAAGCATCAAGCAATGCCTGAGTTGGATGCTCATTTGTTCCATCTCCTGCATTTACAACAGAGGCTGGAGTATGAGATGCTACAAACTTTGCTGCTCCTGAGCACGAATGTCTGATAACAATATAGTCAACATTATATGCTTCTATAGTTTTCAAAGTATCGTAAAGGGTTTCACCTTTTACAACACTGCTTGTACTTACTGAAAAATTAAGCACATCAAGACTTAGACGTTTTTCAGCAAGTTCAAAAGATGTTCTGGTTCTTGTAGAGGGTTCAAAAAAAAGATTTATTGCTGTTTTACCTCTAAGGGTAGGAACTTTTTTGATGTCTCTCTGAAGAACTTCTTTAAAAGCTTTAGCAGTATTGAGGATTTCCTCAATATCCTGCCTTGAAAGCTCTTTTATTCCTACAAGATCTTTCATTGTTTAATTAATAATACAGAATCTTTACCTGTAGTTTCTTTAAAATTCACCTTTATTTTTTCCTCTCTTGAAGTTGGGATATATTTTCCAGTATAGTTAGCCATGATTGGCAATTCTCTATGTCCTCTATCTATCAATACGGCAAGTTGAATCTGTGCAGGTCTTCCAAAATCCATTAAAGCATCCATCGCAGCTCTTGTTGATCTTCCTGTAAAAAGTACATCGTCAACAAGAATAACTGTTCTGTTGTCTATACTGAAAGGAATATTAGTAGGTTTTATTGTTTTTCGTTTTTTTGAAATATTTATATCATCTCTGTAAAATGATATGTCAAGGACTCCCAGTGGCACATCAATCCCTTCTGTTTCTTTTATTTTATTTTTTATTCTTTCAGCCAGATAAACTCCACCAGTAACAATGCCTATTAAGCAGATGTTCTGGGCACCTTTATTCTTTTCAAGTATTTCATGCGTTATCCTGGTGAGAATTCTCTCTATTTCCTGTTCATTAAGAAGTTCTTTTTCCATGATATCTATAACTCTGATATTTTTTGCTATCTGTCTGACACAGACCTCAAACTAAATCAATAAATTATACAAGATTTTTAAAAATTTTTCTATCAAGATTCTCATACTTCGCAAAACTATTGTTAACTTGACAATATCGCAATGAAATAAGATAAAATTCAATAAACCATAATTCCTGAACTTGAGGAGGACATAATGACAAAGGCAGATCTTATTAATTTTATTTTTGAAAGAGTTGGTTTACCAAAAACAGAAATACAGAAAATTGTAGAAACAGTTTTTGATACAATAAAGGAAGCTTTAAAAGAAGAAGAAGTGGTTAAAATATCGGGTTTTGGAGTTTTTACAGTAAGAAGAAAGGGAAGTAGAATTGGTAGAAATCCAAAAACAATGCAGACAGTTGAGATTAAACCAAGAAAGGTGGTCACCTTCAGACCAAGTGAGCAGTTGAAACAAAGGATTCAGAAAAGTATGAGCTGAAATGGGAGAGCCAATACAAAAACAGCTGCCTTTCAAAATTTTTTATAAAATTGGTGAGACAAGCAGAATTGTTGGAGTAGAGCCTTATGTTTTAAGATACTGGGAAACAGAATTTCCTTTTTTAAAGCCTAAAAAGACAAAAACAGGACAAAGATTGTATACTAAAAAAGATATAGAAATTTTATTTTTAATAAAAAAAATGCTATATGAAGATAAGTTTACAATAGAAGGAGTAAGACAAAAGTTAGGTAAAATGTATCGGCATGTTGAAGATGAAATACCAGCAAAAGACGAAAATTTAATAAAAAAGGATATAGTAGAAAAAGTAAGATTCAAACTGAAAGAGATTTTGAAAATGCTTTCCTGAATCGGGGCGTAGCGCAGCCTGGTTAGCGCACTCGCTTGGGGTGCGAGTGGTCGGCCGTTCAAATCGGCTCGCCCCGATTTTTTAATGAAGATTTTTTGGAGGGTTAGTTGCTCAGTTTTGATGACTTTTTATCGGGAAAGAAGGCTATTTGTGTAGTAGGACTTGGGTATGTTGGACTGCCTCTTGCTCTACTTCTTTCAAAAAAATTCAATGTAATAGGTTTTGATATAAATGATAGAAGAATAAAAGAATTAAAAAAAAGTATTGATACAACAGGTGAGTTTCTCACAGAAGAATTAAATAATTCATCTGTTCAATTTACATCCGATGAGAAGTTTATAAAAAAGGCATCCCTCATAATTGTTGCTGTTCCGACACCTGTAGATAAAATTAAAAATCCTGATTTGAGTTTTGTTAAATCAGCTTCTCATCGTGTTGGCAGAAATTTACAAAGAGACTCATTAGTAGTATACGAATCTACGGTATGGCCAGGACTTACAGAAGAAATATGTGTTCCTATTTTAGAGAAAGAAAGTGGACTTAAGTGGAAAAAGGACTTTAATGTTGGATACTCTCCTGAGAGGGTTAATCCTGGAGACAAAGAGCATACAATAGACAAAATTGTTAAAGTAGTTGCAGGAGATACTGAACAAACAACAGATTTAATTGCAAAAATTTATGGCGCTGTTATTGAAGCAGGGGTTTACAGAGCTTCAAATATAAAAACAGCTGAAGCTGCTAAGGTTATTGAGAATATTCAAAGAGATTTAAACATTGCACTTATGAATGAGCTTGCTATTGTTTTCCATAAGTTGGGAATTGATACCAAGGAAGTTCTTGAAGCTGCGTCAACGAAGTGGAATTTTTTGAGATTTGAACCAGGGCTTGTTGGAGGTCATTGTATTGGAGTAGATCCTTATTATTTAACCCACAAAGCTCAGCAAGTCGGATATACTCCTCAAGTTATTCTTGCAGGTAGAGGTATTAATGAATACATCCCACGATTCATAGCAGAAGAGACAGTCAAGTTGATGATAAAAAATGATAAAAAAGTTAATAAAGGTAGAATTCTTATACTGGGATTTACATTCAAGGAAAATATTTCAGATGTAAGGAACACTAAAGTATATGAGCTTTACAAAGAACTGAAGGAATACAACATAGACATTCATATTTACGATCCTCGGGCAAATAAAGAGGAAGTAAAAGCATACTATGGCATAGATTTAATTGATGATATAGGAAGAAAAAAGTTTTATGATGCTTTGATTATAGCTGTAAAACATAAAGAGTTTATTGAAAATTTTACATTACCCTTTTTGAAGTCTTTATGTAAGGAGCCATTGATTGTAGTGGACATAAAAGGAATTTTGAATAAGAAAGAAGTAGAAAAACAGGGCGGTATTTACTGGACACTTTAACTATAAATCACGGGAGGTATGAATAGGGATTATGCAGGAAACACCTTTATCTGAGCTTATACAGCAGAGAATTAAAAAACTTGAAGTATTAAGAAGTCTTGGTATTGAACCTTATAATGGAGTTTTTGAACCTAAAGACAGTACTGATGATATCTTTAAAAAATTTGGAAGTTTTGATAAAGAAAAACTGGAAAATGAAAATATATTTACCTCAGTAGCAGGAAGGATAATTCTTTTAAGAGATTTTGGTAAAGCAGCTTTTGCTCATATTCAGGATTCAAAAGGAAGAATTCAGATTTATCTTAGAAAGGATATTTTAGGAGAGAAGTTTTCTCTAATTAAAAATCTTGATATCGGTGATATTATTGGTGTAGAGGGAAGACTCTTTAGAACAAAGACAAATGAGTTAACAATAGAAGTGCATAATTTCGTTTTTTTAAGTAAATCACTGAGACCTCTTCCTGAAAAATGGCATGGACTCAAAGACATTGAAGCAAGATACAGGCAAAGATATGTTGACCTTATTGTAAATCCATCGGTAAAAGATACTTTTATAAAAAGGCAGCAAATAATTAAGTATTTAAGAGAGTTTCTTGAAAGTGAAGGATTCCTTGAAGTTGAAACTCCAATGATGCATCCAATTGCAGGAGGAGCAAGGGCTAAACCTTTTAAAACATATCATGAAGCACTTGATATGGAATTATACTTGAGAATCGCACCGGAGCTTTATCTAAAAAGACTTCTTGTAGGAGGATTTGAAAGAGTTTTTGAGATTGGCAAAAACTTCCGTAACGAAGGCATATCAACAAAACACAATCCAGAATTTACAATGGTAGAGTTTTATGTAGCCTACAAAGACTACAACTGGCTTATGGATTTTACAGAAAAACTGCTAACTTATATTGTAGAAAGAGTGTGTGGAAGTCTTCAGATAAAATATGGAGATTATACGATTGATTTTACCCCACCATTTAAAAAAGTTACCATGCACAATGCCTTGAAAAGTAAAGGTGTACCAGAAGAAGTATTGAGAGATTTTACCGCTGCTTTGAGATGGGCTAAAGAAAAGGGAATAGAGGTGCCTGAGAAGAGTTCTTTAAGCAAAGTCCTTGATGAAATATTTAAAGAAATGGTTGAACCAGAATTAATTCAGCCAACATTCGTTATTGACTATCCTGTTGAACTTTCTCCTTTAGCAAAGAGAAAAAGAGACAATCCAGAGTTTGTTGAGAGATTTGAGCTTTTCATTGCTGGACGAGAAATTGCAAATGCCTTTTCAGAACTTAATGATCCTATTGATCAGAAAGAAAGATTTCTCCGTCAACTTGAGGAAAGGCTTAAAGGAGATGAGGAAGTTCCTGAAATGGACGAAGATTTTGTAAGAGCTCTTGAAGTTGGTATGCCTCCAGCAGCAGGAGAAGGCATTGGAATAGATAGACTTGTTATGATTTTAACTGACAGTCACTCAATAAGAGATGTTATACTGTTTCCTCTTTTAAGACCTGAAAAATGAAACTTCCCTTTTTTATTGCCCTACGCTATCTAAGAAGCCGAAAAAGAGGAATCTCTTTCAGCACTATAATTTCAATAAGTGGAGTTGCATTAGGGGTAATGGCTCTGATTGTTGTTATTTCTGTAATAAGCGGTTTTCATGAGGATTTACAGAAGAAAATTCTTGGTGCACAGGCGCATGCCGTTGTTTTAAGTTATTCTGGAGGAATAGGTGACTATAAAACTATAATGGATTTTTTATCAAAAAAACAGGAAATTGAGGCATGTTCTCCCTTTATAATCGGACAGGTTTTAATTTCATCAGGTAAAAGGGCTCATGGAGTTTACCTTAGAGGTATTATTCCTCAGTATGATATGAAAACTACAGAGATTTTTAAAAATGTTAAGTATAAATACGAAAATTACACAGACCTACCATGGATAATAATTGGTAAAGAACTGGCAAATCTTCTCGGAGTGCTACCAGGAGATACAATTACTGTTATATCTCCAATGGGCTCAATTGGTCCATTAGGAATAATACCAAAAGTCAAAAAATTTATTGTTACAGGAGTTTTTGAAATAGGAATGTATGAGTATGATATGAATCTTGCAGTAACAGACCTTAAAACAGCTCAGGATTTTTTTGAGTATGGAGATAAAGTAACAGGTATTCAATTAAGACTTAGTGACATATATAAAGCAGATATTATTAGTCAAAAACTTACAAGAGAACTTGGGGGAGAGTTCTATGTTAAAGACTGGATGCAGATGAACAAAAATCTTTTTTCTGCTCTTAAACTTGAAAAATTTACAATGTTTCTTATTCTTACATTGATTGTTCTTGTAGCCTCTTTTAATATAGTCAGTATGTTAATGATAAATGTTACTGAAAAACAAAGAGATATTGCAATCCTTAAATCAATGGGTGCAACAGATAATCTTATAAAACAGGTTTTTGTATTTCAGGGGCTTATTATAGGTTTAGTAGGCACTTTTATTGGTCTAGTGGGAGGAGTTTTTTTATGTGAGATTATTAAATCTTACGAAATTGTAAAGCTTCCCGCAGATGTTTACTATTTGAGCAGGTTACCAGTCAAGATTAAAATTTTTGATATTATACTTATATGTGCCTGTGCTTTGTTTATCAGTCTTATTTCAACTGTATATCCTGCTCACAGAGCATCAAAAATAAATCCTGTAGAGATTTTGAGGTATGAGTGATGTTTAGATTTATTAGAAATATAGGTTGTCTGAGCATAATATTGCTCACAGTTTTTCTTTTTATAGCAGTATTCTTCGGAGGAGAAAAAATTAGAAATATAGGTGATAAAACAACAGGTATAGTTAAAAAAGGATTTCACCATGCTGCAGACAAAGCTGATGATATTCATCGTTATATAATGGAACATATAAATAAATTTGGAAAACCCTTCCGTGAAAGAGATATTAATAACAATAAATCTTAGAAAGACATATCTGACAAAGGCTGGTGCTATAGAAGTGTTAAAAGGAATTGATTTTGTAGCCTATCAGGGTGAAATTGTCGCAATAACAGGAGCGAGTGGAGTTGGTAAAAGCACATTTCTTCATGTAATTGGAACATTAGATAATCCTACATCTGGTGAGATTTTATACAAATTTGACAGAGAAATAAATACTTCCAAACTCTCTGCTGATGCTCTTTCTGAGTTTAGAAATAAACATATCGGATTTGTATTTCAGTTTCACTATCTTTTACCAGAATTTAATGTCATGGAAAATGTTATAATGCCTGAGTTAATTGCAAGGGAATATAAAAAGAATAAAGAAACTCAAGATAGTCTTAAAGAGAGAGCTTTTGAAATTCTTAAAAAACTGGGACTTTCAGAACGTGTTTATCATCGTCCTGGTGAGCTTTCAGGTGGTGAGCAACAGAGAGTGGCTGTAGCAAGAGCTCTATTTAGAAAACCTTCTTTAGTACTTGCTGATGAACCTACAGGAAATCTTGATTCACGATCAGCCCATGAACTTTTTGAGCTTTTTCAGAAAATTAACTCTGAAGAAGGCACAACTTTTATAATTGTAACTCATAACGAAACACTTGCTCAAAAATGCACAAGAAGGTTAAGAATGATAGATGGAACTTTAACATAGATATTGATTATTACGAAGCTTTTAGATTAATATAGATTTTGAAAAATTTTTAAGGAGGTTGAGCATAAAAGTAAAAATTAAAGACAGTATTTTTGAGTTAGAGCCTGAAGAAGTAAAAAAACTTATTAAAGAAAATCAGGCAATAGCTATTAAAGTAAATGGTCAGTTAAAAGATTTACTATTTTTATCCTTCCTAAATGGAGATGAAGAAATTGAAATAATAACAGCTGATAATGAAGAAGGACTTGAAATTCTCAGGCACAGCACTGCCCATATAATGGCTCACGCTGTAAAGGATCTTTTCCCTGAAGTAAAAGTCACCATAGGACCTGCCATTGAAGATGGATTTTACTATGATTTTGATAAAGATGAGCCCTTTACTGAAGAGGATCTTCAAAAAATAGAAAAAAGAATGCAGGAAATTATAAGAGCAAAAAATCCTTTTACAAGAAAAGAAATATCAAAGCAAGAGGCAATTGAACTTTTTGAATCTCTTGGTGAGTCTTACAAAGTTGAGATTCTCAGTGAAATAGAAGATGAAAAAGTCTCGATATATGAGGAGGGTGGATTCATTGATTTATGTAGGGGTCCTCATGTTCCTCATACTGGAGTGGTAAAAGCATTCAAACTTCTCAGTGTTGCTGGCGCTTACTGGCGTGGAGATGAAAAGAATAAGATGCTACAAAGAATATATGGTATAGCCTTTCCAACCAAGGAACAGCTTGAAAGCTATCTTAAATTTCTTGAAGAAGTTAAAAAGAGAGACCACAGAAGACTTGGTAAACAACTGAGACTTTTCGAAATAAGCGAGGAAATAGGTCCTGGTCTTATAATATGGCTTCCAAATGGAGCACTAATTAGAAAAATTATAGAAGATTTCTGGAAAGATGAACATATAAAAGCAGGTTATCAACTTCTTTATACTCCTCATATTGCAAAACTTGAACTGTGGCAAAAGAGTGGACATCTTGATTTTTACCGGGAAAATATGTACTCTCCTATGGAAATTGACGAAGTTGCCTATCAACTTAAACCAATGAACTGTCCTTTTCATATTCAGGTATATAAATCAGAACTTCGTAGCTACAGAGACCTTCCATTAAGATTTGCAGAACTTGGAACAGTTTATAGATATGAGAGATCAGGAGTACTTCATGGACTTTTGCGGGTTAGAGGATTTACTCAGGACGATGCCCACATATTTTGCACAGAAGAGCAACTTGAAGAAGAAATACAGAAAGTTCTTGATTTCACGGTATTTATTTTATCTACCTTTGGATTTGACAATTACGAAATATACATTTCAACAAGACCAGAAAAATACGTTGGAAGTCTTGAAAACTGGGAAAAAGCAACAGGAGCTCTGGAGCAGGCACTTAAAAAACAAAATTTGCCATATCAGATTGATCCTGGAGAGGGAGTTTTTTACGGACCAAAGATTGATATAAAAATAAAGGATGTATTAAACAGAGCCTGGCAGTGCAGTACAATTCAGGTAGATTTTAATATTCCAGAAAGATTTGATATTACATATAGAGGGAAAGATGGTAAAGAACATAGACCAATTATGATACATAGAGCCCTTATGGGTTCACTTGAGAGATTTATGGGAGTTCTTATTGAGCACTATGCAGGTGCTTTTCCATTATGGCTTGCACCTGTGCAGGTCGAGGTTATGTCCATTTCTGAAAAACACACGGATTATGCAAAACAGATTTATGATAAACTTGTACAAAAAGGTTTTCGAGTAAAACTTAACATTGAAAATGAAAAAATTGGGTACAAGATAAGACAGGCAACTTTGAATAAAATACCATACATGGTAATAGTTGGTGAAAAAGAAATGGAAAGTGGTCGACTCACAGTAAGATTGCAAGAAGGTAAGAATCTTGAACTAATATCAATTGATGAGTTTTTACAACAGCTTTTTGAGAGAATACAGCAAAGAAAATAAATTTAGGAGGTGAAATAATAGCAACCAAAGATATTAGAGTAAACGAATCTATTAAAGCAAAGGAAGTAAGATTAATTGATGAAAATGGTAAGCAGATAGGTGTTGTAAGTATTAAAGAAGCTCTTCAAATAGCAAGGGAAAGGGGATATGATCTTGTAGAGGTAGCGCCAAATGCAAATCCACCAGTGTGTAAAATTATGGATTATGGAAAATATAAGTATCAACTTGACAAAAAGATTTCTTCAAAGAAAACTTCTACTGTAAAGGAGATAAAAATAAGACCACAGATATCAGATCATGACTTACAACTTAAAGTAAAACACATAAAAAGATTCCTTGAAGACGGGGACAAAGCAAGAGTAACACTTTTTTTCAGAGGAAGAGAAATTGTGCATCCGGAACTGGGGATGAAAGTTTTTGATAAGATAAAAGCTCTTTTAATAGGTTTTTCTCATCGTATTGAGCAAGAACCCCGGCTTGAAGGCAATAGTATGAGCATGATCATAGCTCCAGGAAAAGATTGATAAATTCATAAAAGTTTTATTAAAATATTTTTCTAAACTTATTGAGGAGGAGATTGTTTATGCCAAAACTCAAAACACACAGAGGAGCTGCAAAAAGATTTAAAGTAACAGCTACTGGCAAGATAATGCGTAGAAAAGCAAATAAGAGTCATTTACTTACAGGAAAACCTTCCAAGAGAACAAGAAGTTTAAGACATCCAACTGTGGTTGATGAAACTCAGTACAAAACTATAAAAACCCTGATTCCTTACAAATTTTAATCAGGAGGTTAAAAATTGGGAGCTTATACAACTTACCATCCTCATAAGCTTAAAAAGAAGAGAACACATGGTTTTCTTAAAAGGATGAGCACACCTGGAGGAAGAAGAGTAATAAAAAGAAGAAGAGCAAAGGGTAGATGGAGATTAACTCCTTAATTTCAAGAGTTTTCCTAATTTTAATAATTTTTTACAGGAGGTTCATATCGCCACTTATGCCTCCTGTATGTAGATTTTATCCAACATGTTCAGAGTATGCAGAACAGGCAATAAAAAAATATGGTGTAAAAGGTATTTTATTGTCAATAAAAAGACTACTTAAATGTCATCCATTTCATCCAGGAGGATATGATCCATTAAGGTGATAGTATGGAAAATGCAGGATTAAGAGCTTTTTTGGCTGTGCTTTTAAGCATGGTCATTCTTTTTGGCAGTCAGTACTTGTTTACAAAATATTATAAGCCAGCGATTCAGCCTACTGAGCAAAAAGAAGAAAGGAAAAAAGAGGAAAAAACTCAAACTCCTCAAACTCATAGTTTTCCTACTGATAAAAAAGAGGTTAAACCACTGGTAAAAGAGACAAAGTACAAGGAAGTTGTTGTAGAAAATGAAGTCTTTAAGGTAGTCCTTTCAAATGAGGGAGCTTCTATTAAATCAGTTGAGCTTAAAAAATATAAAGACTCAAAAGGCAATCCTATTAAAATTTCCTCTGGTCAAATTCCTGCTCTTTCAATAATTAAAGATGGTAAATTTGATTATGCAAAAGTTATCTTCAATATAGATGACTCAAGGGCAACATTTAAAAAATCAAATGAAGCAGAGGTTGTTTTCACCTATACTGATGACACTATTTCTATTAAAAGAAGTTTTATTTTTAATAAAACCGATTATGTAATTGACCTAAAAGATGAGATAAACGGAATTGGTTCTCACTATGTATCACTTGGAGAGAATTTCGGAATTTTTGATAAAACTGACGCACCGCACTTCGGTCCAGTAATTCTAAAAGAAGCTGAAAGAATTGAAATCAATCCTTCAAAAATAAAAGACACTGTCACATACAGAGAAGGTGTAAAATGGATTGCTCAGGAAGACAAATACTTTTTTTCAGCTATTGTTCCTTTAAGTAAAGCCGAGAAATTTATTATATTTCCATATAATGGAGATGCTATTGGAGCAGTTGAATTTCAGGATGGAATAAATCAGTACAGGGTATTCACTGCTCCAAAGGATTATGATTATCTTAAAAAATTTAATGTAGATTTACAACACATAGTTGATTTCGGATTTTTCTCAATTATAGCTCGTCCTCTTTTTTGGTTTTTAAAACTTCTTTATACGCTCGTTGGTAATTACGGAGTTGCCATAATAATTCTAACAATACTTGTTAGAATTCCTTTTATCCCTATAGTTAATCGTGGACAGAAATCAATGCAAAAACTCAGTGAACTTCAGCCCAAATTAATGCAATTGAAAGAACAGTACAAGAATGATCCACAGAGACTTCAAAAGGAGATGATGGAACTTTACAGAAAGTACAAAATCAATCCAATGAGTGGATGTCTTCCAATATTACTTCAGATTCCTGTATTTTTTGCTCTCTACAAAATTCTCACAATTGCCATTGAACTAAGACAGGCTCCATTTATGTTATGGATTCATGACCTTTCAGTAAAGGACCCCTACTATATTCTTCCAATTTTAATGGGTGCTACGATGTTAATTCAGCAGAAGATGACTCCTTCTACTGCAGATCCGACTCAGCAAAAAATAATGTTACTTATGCCAGTAGTTTTTACATTTTTATTCCTGAGTTTTCCTTCAGGTCTTGTTCTTTACTGGCTTGTAAACAACATATTTGGAATTGTACAACAGTTTTACATTAATCAGAAAATAAAAAAAGCTAAGTGATTCCATCAGAGTTTGACACAATTGCTGCAATAAGCACTCCCTTAGGGGAAGGTGGAATCGGAATAATTCGTATAAGTGGAAAAGATGCAATTAAAATTGCCGATAAAATATTTCACTCTCCCAAGGGATTAAAACTTGCAGATGTAAAAACTCATACTATTCATTATGGCTTTATAGTTAATCCTCAAACAGGTGAGAAAATAGACGAAGTTTTAGTGACTGTTATGCGAGCGCCTCATACCTATACAAGAGAGGATACAGTTGAAATTAACTGTCATGCAGGATACATAACTTTAAAAAAAATTCTTAATCTTGTTCTTTTGCATGGTGCACGTCTTGCTGAACCAGGAGAGTTTACAAAAAGAGCATTCCTAAGAGGAAGAATTGACCTTAGTCAGGCAGAATCAGTAATAGATCTTATAAAGGCAAAAACAGAGCAGGCTCAAAAGATTGCATTAGACCATTTAAGTGGTAAGCTTTCGGAGAAAATTAATGAATTAAGGGATGCTATTACAAGAGTCTGTGCTCATGTTGAGGCTTACATTGATTTTCCAGAGGAAGACATTGATGGGTTAACTCAGGAACAGATTCAGAGTGAGATAAATAGAGTAAAGGAAGAGATTAAAAAACTAATTGAAGGATACGAAGAAGGCAAGATTTACAGAGAGGGTTTAAGAGCTGCCATTGTTGGTAAACCGAATGTAGGCAAGTCTTCATTACTTAACGCATTACTTATGAAAGATAGAGCAATTGTTACAGAAATTCCAGGAACTACAAGGGATATTATAGAAGAATATGTAAATATTAAGGGAATACCTCTTCAAATTGTTGATACTGCAGGAATTCGGGAAGCTCATGATCTGGTAGAGGCAGAGGGTATAAAGAGAAGTTTAAAGGCAGTTGAATTAGCTGAAATTATTTTGCTTGTTCTTGACAGTAGTAAACCAATTGACAGTCTCGATGAAGAAATAATAAACAAGATAATCCATAAAAAAGTTATAGTTGTGATAAACAAAAAAGACATAAAAAGCAGGGAATTTCAACTACCAGAGTCTTTGAAAGATAAGCCAGCAGTTGAGATTTCAGCTTTAAAAGGAGAGGGCATAGAAGAATTAAAGGAACTTATTTTTAATACAACAATTACTGGAAAATATGAGCAAGAAGGAGTAGTTGTTACAAAACTGAGACATAAAATAGCACTTGATAATGCTCTTGAGGCACTTGAAAATGCTCTTCAAACTTTTGAAAAAAAAGAGCCTCTTGAGATAACTGCTATGTTTCTCAGAGAGG
The DNA here is from genome assembly GCF_001514535.1 of Thermodesulfovibrio aggregans. Classification (NCBI taxonomy): domain Bacteria; kingdom Pseudomonadati; phylum Nitrospirota; class Thermodesulfovibrionia; order Thermodesulfovibrionales; family Thermodesulfovibrionaceae; genus Thermodesulfovibrio; species Thermodesulfovibrio aggregans. Next base: position 1,138,586 of record NZ_BCNO01000001.1, read on the forward strand.
CTCTGAACTGTCTTGGTCAGATTGTAGGTGTAGTTACTACTGAAGATATATTGAATATAATCTTCAGTGAATTCTGTATTGGTAAATAGTTATTTAGTCTTCTGTGGAGTCTCTTCAGGTTTTCCTCCAATTAAATTTTGATTTAGTATTTCCTGCAAAGCCTTTTCATTAACCTCTACTTTATGCTTCTTTTTCAGTTCTTCAATGTAACTGTTAAACCATTCCTGCTGTTTTTTTGCTCTGAGTTGTTCAGTAAGTTGTTCTTTAATTTGTTCAAACTCAACTGCTGTTCCCTTTACATCAGTTACTTTAAATATGTAAAGATTTCCATTCAAGTTTAGAGGCATGCTTATTTGACCCTTTTTTAAGTTAAAGGCAACATTTTCTATCTGTGGGCTTAGTTGTCCTTTTTTAAAGAATCCTATGTCTCCTCCAGAGGCTTTTGTTTTTTCATCTTTTGAAAGTTCTTTGGCTATGTTTCCAAAGTCTTCACCTTTATCAATTTTTTCATAAACTTTTTTAGCTTCTTCTTCATTTTTTACAACTATCTGGCTCAATCTTATTTCAGTTGGTTTAATAAACTGGTCTTTGTTTTTTTCATAATAATCTTTTGCGTCTTTTTCGGTAACCTGTGGTAGATTTTTCAATTCCTGCTCAAGTAACATATTAATAAGTGTGATTTTCTTAAACTCTTCAACTCTTCTCTTAAATTCCTCTGACTTTGCCAGATCTTTTTTCTTGGCTTCTTCATATAAAACTTCTCTTTTAATTAACTCGTCTTTTAAGCGGTTTACACCTTCAGGTGAAGGAAGAAATACCTTTGTTTGAGGAGGAAGGCTTTTGAGATCCTCTTGAAGTTCCTTTTTGGTAAGTTTTGATGAACCAGCTTTTACAACTACTTCGTCACCTTTACTGCAAGCAAAAATAAGAGAAAAACTTAACAAAATAATAAAAATTTTCAGATATTTCATAATCTGAACTCCTTTCAAAAAATTTTTTTAATTTAACACTAAATAAGAAGTTTAAGCAAATGTTGACAAAAAAATATTGAAATAGCTATCTTAAATCTTCAATGGTATCACTTATAAAATTTGTTGGCAGATACACAATAGCACTTTTAATCTTTTTAGGAAGAATGTTTATCTTCCTTATTGATTCAATTTATCACATTTTTACACCTCCACTTAAACTGAAAAATTTTCTCAGACAGGTAAGATTTTTCGGCAACAAATCAATGATTGTAGTAATCTTTACAGGTGCCTTTAGTGGAATGGTTCTGGCTCTTCAGGGTTACTATGCATTAAATAAATTTGGAGCAGAAGCACTTTTAGGACCTGTTGTAGCACTTTCTCTCATAAGAGAGCTTGGTCCTGTGCTTTGTGCACTGATGGTTACAGGAAGAGCAGGTTCTGCAGTTACAGCAGAAATAGGAATTATGCGAATTACCGAGCAGATTGATGCTCTTACAGTAATGGCAGTTAATCCAATGAAGTATGTAGTGGTACCCAATATTCTTGCCGGTATTGTTACTTTTCCTCTTTTAACTGCAATTTTTGATGTTGTTGGAATATATGGTGGATATCTTGTTTCAGTTCATGCTCTTGGACTCAGTGAAGGCACATATTTTTCGCAGATGGAACTTTATGTTGATATGGAAGATATAAGAATCGGACTGTATAAGTCATTGAGTTTTGGTCTTCTTGTTACCTGGATATGCACATTTATGGGGTACAATGCCGGTTACGGTGCAAGAGGTGTAAGCAGGGCGACAACTAATGCTGTTGTTCTTTCTTCTGTTGTTATTCTTCTGTGGGATTATATGCTTGGAGCATTTCTATTATGATTGAAATAAAAGAGCTCTATAAGTCTTTTGGAAAACAGCAGGTTTTAAAAGGCGTTAATTTAACAATAAATGAAGGAGAAGTAACTGCAGTTATTGGAAGAAGTGGTGGGGGAAAATCTGTTTTGCTGAAGCATATTGTGGGACTTCTTAAACCTGACAGCGGAAGTATATTTATAAAGGGAGAGGATATAACAAAGCTAAAAGGAAGCAAACTTGATGAAATAAGAGCGGATATTGGAGTTGTTTTTCAGGGAGGTGCTCTTTTTGATTCAATGACTGTGTATGACAATGTTGCTTTTCCTCTTACAGAGAAGACTAAGCTAAGTAAAAAAGAGATTCAGGAAAGAGTTATTAAAGCTCTTTCTGATGTAGGACTAAGAGGAATGGAGTATAAATATCCTGCAGAACTTAGTGGAGGTATGCGTAAAAGAGTTGCCCTTGCGAGAGCATTAATAGCTCATCCTAAGATAATTCTTTTTGACGAACCAACAACAGGGCTTGATCCGATTTTAGTGCGTTCAATTCATAGACTTATAAGAGACACTCAAAAACAATATGGATTTACAGGATTAATAATAAGCCATGAAATTCCTGAGATTTTTGATATTTCTGATAGAGTTGCCATGCTTCATGATGGAAGAATTGTTGAAGTAGGAACACCAGAAGAAATTCAGAAAAGTGAAACACCGGTAGTAAAAAATTTTATAATGGGAATAGAGGATGGAGGGAACAATGAAAAGGGAAAATCTTGAAATAGTGGTGGGAGTATTTGTTTTAATTGGAATTTTAGCACTTGGTTATCTTTCTTTCAGGCTTGGCAAAATCGACATGTTTCAGACAGGCTACTATACTGTTTATGCAGAGTTTGACAAGGTAGGGGGAATTAAAAAGGGTTCAGTTGTTGAGATTGCAGGAGTTCCTGTTGGTACTGTTGAAAAGGTAACATTAAATGATAAATATCAGGCAGTAGTTGAGTTGAAGATATCAAACACCATTAAACTTCCAGATGATTCAATTGCTTCAATAAGAACAAAGGGATTGATAGGGGAGAAATATGTTCAGATTACACCAGGTGGTTCTGAACAATATATTGCTCAGAATGGTAAAATTAGAGAAACAGAGTCATCAATAGATATAGAGGAGGTATTGTCAAAATATGTATTCGGGAAAATTTAGATTTTTGATCATTACCTTTATAGTTTTATTTTCAACAGTCTGTTTTGCCGAAGATAGAGTAGTTCTTGATCTTAAGGGATGCGTTGAAAGAGCTGTTAAATTTCATCCAGAACTTGGTGAATACAAACAGGATATTGAAATTTACAAGGCAAAACTTTTACAGGCACAGTCAGCATCTTTCCCTCAGATTGAACTTATGGCTTTAGGGGGTCCTTCACCAAAAGCAGAAAAAGATGCCATATCTCCAGATATTAAGACAGATGTCAAGTCAACAACAATTAATGGTGTTTTTGGCATGATTACAATGCAGGTCTTACAACCAATTTATACCTTTGGAAAGATTTCAGGGTACAGAACTGCTGCTGAGGGAGGGATAAAGGTCTCTGAGGCAGAACTTGAAAAAAAACGTTCAGAGATTATATTAAAAACGAAAGAACTCTATTGGAGTCTTTCAATGATCAGGGATTTGAGAAACCTTGCCAAAGAAATTAAAGATGAGCTTGAAAAGGCAATTAAAAGAACAGAAGAGGATTTAAAAAAAGATATTCCCTCTGCCGATGAACTCACTCTTTATAAACTTAAAACTTACCTGGGTGAGGTAAAGAGAAATCTGAATGAAATTGACAAAAATGAGTCAATAATAATAGAAGCTCTGAAATTCATGACAGGTGTTCCACAAAATACAAAGCTTGAGATAATTACAGAACCTTTAAAATATGAAGAAGTAGTATTTAATCCAGATGAATTAATTTCAAAGGCTTTTCAATTAAGACCTGAAATGATTCAAATAAGGGAAGGACTTAAGGCACGACAGGCATTAATTGATGTTGAAAAAAGCAATCTTTATCCTCAGTTATTTTTCCTTGTAAAGGGTTCCCTGGCTGGAGCAACTAACAGAGATAGAATCCACAATCCATATATTTATGACCCTCTAAATGACTCAATGCTTGCAGCAGTGCTTGGAATGAAACTCAATATAGATTTTGGTATAACAAAAGGTAAAATAAGAGAGGCTGAAATTGAGTATCAAAAAGTGCTTGAAAAGAAAAAACTTGCTGAAAGTGGTATTCCTGTTCAGATTATGAAAGCCTATTATGAACTTTTAGAGGCAACAAAGTCTGCTCGGGATATGGATGAAGCTTATCAAAATGCTAAAAAATGGCTTGTAACAGCAGATGCAAATATTGATATGGGAGTTGGAGAGACAAAGGATTTAGCAGATGCTGTTTTAGCATATGCTACTACTAGAGTTAATTACTTAAAGGCACTTTATAATCAAAAGATGGCTATTGCAAATTTACTTCAGGCATCTGGACTTGATAGAGAAAGGGAGGTTAAGTAATGAAAAAATTAGCGATATTCTTAATAATAACTTTTTTTACCGTATCATTTGCCTTTGCAGTTGTTTCACCAAAAGAGCAGATTAAAAAAACTGTCGATAATGTAATAAGTATTCTTAAGGACCCTAAATACAAAGGACAAAAGAAAGCACAACAGAGAAGAGCAGCTTTAAGAGCAGAAATAAGTAAAGTTTTTGATTTTGAAGAGATGGCAAAACGTTCTCTTGGTGTTTACTGGAAAGACAGAACTCCTCAGGAAAGAAAAGAGTTTGTTGAGCTTTATAAAGATTTGCTTGAAAGGTCATATAGTGGAAAGATTGAATCCTATACTGATGAAGAAGTAATTTATACAGATGAAAAAATTGAAAATGGTAAGTTTGCTGAGGTGAAAACAAAGATAATAACTAAAGAACGAAAAGAGATTCCAATTAATTACAGGCTTTATTTTAATGGAAATGAATGGAAAGTTTATGATGTTGTCATTGAAGGAGTGAGCCTTGTGAGTAATTACCGCAGCCAGTTTAACAAAATAATTCGCACCTACTCCTATCAGGAACTTGTAAAAAGAATGAAAACGAAACAATTAGAAGAGTTAATGAGGGAGAAATAATATGTATAAGATTTTTTTATTGGAAAAATCACCTTTTTTGTCAAATTATTTGAATGAAGACAATTTTTCAGTTTTAACTTTTTCAAACATTGATAATGCATTAGAGAGCATTAAGGAACAGAATCCTCATTTGATAATTGCAGGTGCTGATATTGAAGAGTCAGAATTATTGAATTTTTTTAAGAACATAAGAGAAAAACACTCTCTTTTATTGTCAGTTTTAGCTGTTTTAAACTTTTATTCTTCAATAAATCTTGAGCAACTTAAAAATTTAGGTGCTGACTTTATTATTAAGCCATTTACAAAAGAAGAGTTAAAACAAAAAGTAGAGTTTTTACTTGGCAAAAAAGAACAGACAATCTCTCCTTATGAAGATAATGAATTTATTGAAAAGTTTAGACCTTTTATAAGCAAGGAAGTTAAAATTGAGATACAAAATATTTTTAAACAAATTCTGGAGGTTATGCAACAGAGAAATGCTTAAGGGAAATGTGATAAGTGACACATATCAACCAAAGGAAGTTGAAACAAAACTTTACAAATTTTGGGAAGAAAAAGGCTATTTTAAACCTGACAGTAATCCTAAAAAATTGCCTTATTGTATTGTAATTCCTCCCCCAAATGTGACTGGTAGTCTTCATATGGGTCATGCTTTAAACGCAACTCTTCAGGATATATTAATCCGATGGAAGAGGATGCTTGGGTATGCTGCTTTATGGATTCCTGGAACAGATCATGCAGGAATTGCGACTCAGAATGTTGTAGAAAGAGAACTATTAAAAGAAGGACTGAGTAGATATCAACTTGGTAGAACTGTTTTTCTTCAAAGAGTATGGCAGTGGAAGGAATCATGTGGCGGAAGAATTATAGAACAACTAAAAAGAATAGGTGCATCCTGTGACTGGTCTCGTCTTCGTTTTACAATGGATGAAGGATTAAGTCAGGCAGTAAAAGAAGTTTTTCTCAGACTCTTTGAGGAAGGATTAATTTATAGAGATTTAAGACTTATTAACTGGTGTCCAAGATGTCATACTGCTCTTTCTGATCTTGAAGTAGAACATGAAGAGCTGGAAGGAAAGCTTTATTATATAAAATATCCCTTTAAAGATGATCCTCAACAATTTATAACAGTAGCTACAACCCGACCAGAAACAATGCTCGGTGATACAGCAGTTGCTGTCAATCCTGAAGACAAAAGATATAGGAACTTTATTGGAAAAACTCTGATTCTACCTCTTATGAATAGAGAGATTCCCATAATTGCAGACAGTGTGGTTGATATGGAGTTTGGAACAGGTGCTGTAAAAGTAACCCCTTGTCATGATTTTAATGATGCTGAGATTGCTCAGAGACATAATATTGGCTATGTATGTGTTATTGATGAAGAAGGTAGAATGACAGAGGAAGCGGGTAAGTATAAAGGACTTGATAGATATGATGCAAGAAAGCAAGTGATTGCAGACCTTGAAAAGCTTGGACTTATTGAAAAAGTTGAAAAACATAAACACTCAGTTGGACATTGCTATAGATGTAAAACAGTTATTGAACCCCTTCAGACAGTCCAGTGGTATGTGAAAATAAAGCCATTAGCTGAAGAAGCAGTTAGGGTTGTTCAAGAAGGGAAAATAAGATTTGTTCCTGAAGGCTGGGTTAACAACTACTATGCCTGGATGAGGGACATAAAAGACTGGTGTATTTCAAGACAACTTTGGTGGGGGCATAGAATTCCTGTATGGTACTGTGCAAAATGCAAAACAGAAAAAGGCATTGAACAAGGTGATTTGATAGAGATTTTATTTTACAAACCATTTATTCTTAATGGGAGGGAAATATGGGGTGGTACTTACAATGAACTGAGAAAACTTGGTATAACAAAGGAAGATATTGAACAGAGAGCAAAAGTTATCAAAATTCCTAAAGAAATTACTCATTTTGCAAGTAGAACTGAACCTGAGGTTTGTCCTCATTGTGGCAACAGAGAAATAATTCAGGATCCAGATGTTTTAGATACATGGTTTTCCTCTGCCCTATGGCCCTTTTCAACCCTTGGCTGGCCTGAGGAAACAGAGGATTTAAAGAGATTCTATCCAACAAATGTTCTTGTTACAGGTTTTGATATTATATTCTTCTGGGTTGCAAGAATGATCATGATGGGAATGAAATTCATGAAAGATGTTCCTTTCAGGGATGTTTATATTCATGCTCTTGTTAGAGATTCAAAGGGACAGAAGATGAGTAAATCAAAGGGAAATGTAATTGATCCTCTTGTTATGATTGAAAAATATGGAGCAGATGCCTTTAGATTTACATTAGCAGCTTTCGCAGCTCAGGGAAGAGATATAAAATTTTCTGAAGAACGAGTTGAAGGTTATAGACATTTCATAAACAAAATCTGGAATGCTATGAAGTTTATAATGAGTTTTGCCCATTTAAGAACAAAGGAAAAAGTAATTTTAAATGAGTTAAAAGCTATCAAAAACCGATGGATTCTTTCAAAACTTGCAGAGGCGGTAGAAGAAACAAATAAAGCATTAGAGGCATACAGATTTAATGATGCAGCAAACTCAGTTTATCAATTTTTATGGCATGAGTTCTGTGATTGGTATATAGAGTTGTCTAAGGTTGTTTTATACGCTGAAACAGAGGATAAGGAAGAAACTGTTAATTGTCTCTTTTATGTTTTTGAAAATGTTTTAAAACTTTTACATCCATTTATGCCTTATGTGACAGAAGAAATCTGGCTTAATGTATTAAAGAAGGAATCTTCAATTATGATTTTTTCATATCCTACAGAGGATTCAATGGAAAGAGATGAAGAGTCAATTGAAAATATGGAATACATAATGCAGGCAATTTCAGGAGTAAGAAGCATTCGGGGAGAGTTAAATATATCTCCTTCTGTAGGGCTTGAGGTGTTTATAAAACCATTAACTGAAAAGGCTCAACAGATTTTAATTGAGGGGTATCAATTTATACAAAAACTTGCAAGGGCAAAAACATTAAAGATAAGCAAAGACATTGTTAGACAAAAAGGTTCGGCAATCTCAGTAAAAAAAGAGTTTGAAATTTACATTCCTGTAAAAGAAATGATTGACATAGGACAGGAAAAAAAGAGGCTTATTAAAGAACTTCAAAAAACTGAAGCAGATATTAAATTTCTTAATAAAAAGCTTATGAATGAGGATTTCATAAAAAATGCACCTAAAGAGGTGGTTGAAAAAGATAAAGAAAAATATGAAGAACTTTTGCTTAAAAGTGATAAAATAAAAGAGAATCTTAAGGTTCTTGAAGAATTACAGGATTAGGAGGAAAAAATGGAAGAGAAGATAGAAATTGAAGGACAAAGTATGGATATAGTCGAAGCTGAATTTCTCACCATAAAGCAAAGCACGGTAAGGGCAGTTGAAGCAGGTTCGGCAGAGATGCAACAGATCTGTGCTTTAAGTATTGATTCAGAAAAGGCTGAAATTACACAGGGAGCAATAGGAGTTGTGAAAGCCAATGAAATAAATATGAATCAGTGCATAACCGGAGTTTCAGTGGGACAGAAGACAGAGATAAATTTTTCTCTCTGTCCAATTGCTATTGGGAGAGAGGAAGCTAAAGTTAAAAGATCTGCAGCAGGAATAGTTATAGGTAATAATATGGAGGTTAAAAACTCTGCAAGTTTATTATTGATAAGTAAAAATATTGAGGGTAATGTTACAACTCTCTTTGACTGGAAAAGTGCTCTTGCAATTACAGCAGTTGCAGGAGGCATCTACGGACTTTTAAGACTATTTTTTAAAAGATAATGTATTATTCATTAGTTGATGAGCTTTTCAAACTAGCAATCTTAGAGGACATTGGACATGGTGATATAACTTCAGAAATAGTTGTTCCTAAAGACTGTGTTGCTTTTGCTGAGATAATCTGTAAAGAAAATTTAGTTCTTGCTGGAATACCCTTTATAAAGAGATTTTTTACTATCCTTTCTTCATACTTTAACATTCAAAATGGTATTTTATCTTTTGATGAATACTACTCAGATGGAAGTTTCGTTGAAAAAGGCAGTATTATTGCTGTATTAAAGGGAAATGCCAGAATATTGCTTGCAGGAGAAAGAATTGCTTTAAATCTTTTACAGCGACTTTCAGGAATAGCAACTTTTACAAAAGAATTTGTTGAAAGGATTAAAGATTTAAGGGTAAAAATCCTTGATACAAGAAAGACATCACCTGGATTAAGATTTATGGAAAAATATGCTGTAAGAGTAGGTGGAGGATATAATCATCGTTTTGCTCTTTATGATGCAGTTTTGATAAAGGACAATCACATTAAAATTGCAGGTTCAGTAAAAGAAGCAGTGCTAAAGGCAAAAAGCTCATATGGTTATCATAAAATTGAAGTTGAGGTAAAATCTATTGAAGAACTTGAAGAAGCTATCATGGCTGGTGCAGACATAGTAATGCTTGATAATATGGATATTGAAGAGATGAAAAAAGCAGTAAAAATTGCTAAAGGTAGAGTTTTACTTGAAGCATCTGGTGGAGTCAATCTTGAAAATGTGAGACAAATAGCCTTAACAGGTGTTGATTTTATCTCTATTGGTGCTTTAACGCACTCTGCTAAAGCTGTTGATATAAGTATGAAAATTAAGGAGGTTTTATGAGTATCACTTATAAACAGGCAGGCGTTGATATTGATGAAGCTGACAAATTTGTGAGGATAATTTCTCCTATGGTGAAAACTACTTTTCGTAAAGAGGTTCTTACTGATATAGGTCTTTTTGCAGGACTATTTAAGCTTAATACAAGAAAATACAGACAGCCAGTGCTTGTGAGTGGTACTGATGGAGTTGGAACAAAGCTTAAAATCGCCTTTGAAGCAGACAAACACGATACAGTTGGAGTTGACCTTGTTGCAATGTGTGTGAATGATATTTTGACAGTTGGTGCCGAACCTTTATTTTTTCTTGATTATTTTGCCACAGGAAAATTGAGTGCTGAAAAAGCTTCTAAGGTAATAAAGGGGATTGTGGAAGGTTGTAAACAGTCTGGCTGTGCTCTTATAGGAGGTGAAACAGCTGAATTGCCAGGTTTTTATAGGGAAAATGAATATGATCTTGCAGGTTTTGCTGTAGGAGTTGTTGAAAAGAGCGAAATTATTGATGGAACGAAGATAGAAGAAGGAGATGCAATAATAGGTTTGGCATCATCAGGTCTTCATAGCAATGGCTTTTCACTGGTAAGAAAAGTTCTTTTTGATATTGGAAAGTTTAAACTGGAAGACCATATCCCTGAACTTGGCTGTAGCCTTGCAGAAGAGTTGCTTAAGCCAACTAAAATATATGTTAAAGCTTACTTTGCTCTTAAAAATAAAGTAAAAATTAAAGGCATGGCTCATATTACAGGAGGTGGTATTCCTGGAAACTTACCGAGAATCTTTCCAGATGGAATTTCTGCAAAGATAGATAAAAATAGCTGGGATATCCCGCCAATATTTAGTTTTATTGAAAGAGTTGGTAACATTGACAAAAAAGAGATGTTTAGAGTTTTTAATATGGGAATAGGTTATGTTTTTGTTGTTGACAGCAATGATACAAAAAAGGCATTAAATATCTTAAACAGGAATGAATATAAAGCTTATTTGATTGGTGAGGTAATAAGAGGAAAAGGAAAAGTCAGAATAGTATGAAGATATTTCAGAGAGAAGTTCAATTATTAGAATTTTTCTTAAAGTTCATTGAATCTTACTCAGAGCCTCTTGTATTTTTTGATCCTGAAAGAATAGAAATAGTTTACATGAATCAGGCTGCAAGGAGTTTTTTAGGTGAGCAATCAGAGTTATCAGGATTTTTTGAAGAACAGGAATATCAAAACTTTATTAAATTAATTCATGAATGTCATGATATAGAAAAAAGAAGAGTTATGAGTTATAAAAAGCCTGATGGAAGCAAAGGAGTTTTACTTTTCAATTTGTATCCAATAGCATGTGAAGATCAAAGGGTTGTATGTTTCAATTTCAATGATATAACAGAAAAAATAAAGAAAAAAGAAGAAAACCGAAGAAGAGAGGCCCAATTGATACTGCAGGATAAACTAAAATCAGTTGATTTGGTTACTTCAAGTATATCTCATGAGATAAATAACATTTGTAACTTTATGGTTAATAATCTTAGAATAACATTGCAGGCATGGCAGGATGTTTTTAATCTTATTAAAGAATATGAAAATGACAATGGAGAGTTTCTTTTAGGAGGGATTTCTTCTTCTGAGATTGATAAAATTATTCCAAGACTTGTCTTGTCAATAATTGAAGGCATAAATAGAATTTCAGATACAATTGATGATTTCAGAAAATACATAAAGGAAGGTTTAAAATCGGAATTTACAATCATCGACATTAATGAAATCATAAAGAGAGTGATAACAATTCTTAATCATCATATTTTTATACACACTGAAAATTTTAATCTTGCCCTTGCAGAAAGATTACCAAAAATTAAAGGGAATGCACAAAAACTTGAACAGGTTATAATAAATTTACTGATGAATGCATTACAGTCATTACCTGATAGAAAAAAAGGAGTTTTTTTATCCACAGGCTTAGCTTATGGTAGGATATATATTGAAATTAAAGATGAAGGCATAGGAATTTCAAAAGATATTATGCCTTATATTTTTGAGCCCTTTTTTTCAACGAAATACTCAGCCGGTGGTTCAGGACTTGGACTTTATTTATCAAAATCCATAATAGAAGAGCTTGGTGGGGAAATTGTAATTAATTCAGAAGAAAACAGGGGTACACAGATACTGATTTATATCCCCTATCATGACAAAAATGGATAACTTTAAGTACTCTGTAGCAATAGTAGACGACGAAAAAGAGTCTTTGTATACTTACTCATTAATTCTAAAACAATCTGGAATTAATGATGTTTTCTTGATTCAAGATCCCCGTGAACTTCCTTTAGTTTTAAAAGAAAGAGCATTTTCTGTTTTACTTCTTGATCTTTCTATGCCACATATATCGGGTTTTGAGCTTTTAAAGTATCTATCAATGGAATATCCTGAAATACCTGTGATTGTGCTTACAGCAATAAAAGAAATAGAGACAGCTGTTGAATGTATAAAGATGGGTGCCAGTGACTACCTGGTAAAACCAGTTGAAAGAAATAAACTAATTTCATCAATAAAAAAAGCATTTGAGATGAATCGCCTCAAGGAAGAAATTTTAGGACTTAAACAAAGATTGATAGAGGATAAACTTGAATATAAAGAGGCTTTCTCAGAGATTATTACTGTCAATCAAAAAATGAGAGGTATTTTTAAATACCTAGAGGTAATCTCAAAAACAGACCAGCCTGTTTTAATAACTGGAGAAACAGGAACAGGAAAAGAACTTATTGCAAGAGCAATTCATAAAATAAGCGGGAAAAAAGGTGATTTTATAGCAGTAAATGTGGCGGGACTTGATGATACAATGTTTTCAGATACATTATTTGGACATAAAAAAGGAGCATACACAGGGGCAATCTCTAACAGGGAAGGGCTTATGTCAAAGGCAAATGGAGGGACTCTTTTTCTTGATGAAATTGGTGATTTATCTGAAGCTTCCCAGTTAAAGCTTTTAAGAGTTCTTCAGGAAAAAGTTTATTATCCTCTTGGTTCTGATATTCCTAAGAGTACTGATGCAAGAATTATAGTAGCAACCAATCAAGACATTCATGAAATGGTTTCTAAAGGAAAATTTAGAAAAGATCTCTTTTATAGACTTAAAGCTCATCATGTTCATTTACCACCCCTAAGAGAAAGAAAGGAGGATATACCTGTTTTGCTTGAATATTTTATTGAGGAAGCTTCTATTTCTCTCGGGAAAAAGCCACCTAAGTATCCAAAAGAGGTAATAACCTATCTGATGAACTATTCTTTCCCAGGAAATATAAGAGAATTAAAGATGATAGTTTATGATGCCGTAGCAAGATGCAAATCTCATTTTTTATCATTGGATGCTTTTAAAGACACAATAGATATAAGTAATAGCATTGACAAAGAGCTTAAAAGCGAAGTAGTAAAGTTTTACTTACAGATGAGATTTCCTGAAAAATTACCAACCTTAAAGGAAATGGAAGAACTTCTCATTGAAGAAGCTCTGAGAAGAGCCCAGGGAAACCAGGGTATTGCAGCTTCAATACTTGGCATAACCAGACAGGCACTTAATAAAAGATTACATAAGTTACATAAAAAAACCTCTGAAAAAATTTTTTCTAAATAGCGTTTTAAGCAACCATAGTTGCACCCCTATGAATTGTTAATTCCTTGAATAATATAGAAAAATACTATGGCATAGTAATTGTTAATAGAATAAATAGATGAATCGATTAAATCTTCCATACAGCCCCCTGAAGATTTTAATCGATGGTAAGGGGAATACTTTAAGGTTTAAAACCTTGAAGTATCCCCTTTTTATTTTAAAAAACTAAAAAGGAGGAGGTTTTATGGAGCTTACAAGACGAGATTTTTTGAAAATCTCCACTGGTGCCCTGCTCCTTAGCTCGCTGGGACTCAATCTTGAACCTGCAAAAGCCTATGCAGCTGAGCTTAGAACAAAGGGTGCCAAGGAGACAACCACAATCTGTCCCTACTGTTCAGTTGGTTGCAGCATTATTGTTTCTGTTAAGGATGGCAAGGTTGTTAACACAGAAGGCGATCCTGACAGTCCCATCAATGAAGGAGCACTCTGTCCCAAAGGTGCTTCAATTTATCAGATAGCAAACAATCCTTACAGATTGAAAGAACCCCTTTATCGTGCACCTGGAGCAACTGAGTGGAAAAAAATATCATGGGAAGAGGCACTCAATAAGATTGCCAGATTAGTTAAGAAAACAAGAGACAAATATTTTATCACAAAGAATGAAAAGGGGCAGGTTGTAAACAGAGTAGATGCTATTGCCCATGTTGGTTCAGCAGCCCTTGACAATGAGGAATGTTATCTTCTTCAAAAATTAATGCGTTCATGGGGGCTAGTCTATATTGAACATCAAGCCCGTATATGACACTCCCCTACTGTAGCGGCTCTGGCAGAGTCGTTTGGTAGAGGAGCAATGACCAATCAGTATCAAGATCTTAAAAACGCAGATGTAATCTTAGTAATGGGTGGTAATCCAGCAGAAAACCATCCTATAGCAATGAAATGGATAATGAGAGCGAAGGAACAGAGAGGTGCAAAGCTTGTAGTTGTTGATCCAAAGTTTACAAGAACAGCTTCTAAAGCAGATCTTTATGTTCCGATTCGTTCTGGAACAGACATTGTATTTTTAGGTGGATTAGTAAAGTACATCATTGATAATAATCTATACTTTAAGGATTATGTGGTAAATTATACTGATGCTTCATATCTTGTTGATCCTAACTTCAAGTTACCTGATGACCTTGATGGAGTATTTTCTGGCTATGATGAGAAAAAGAGAGCCTATGATAAATCAACATGGAAATTCCAGCTTGATGAAAACGGTCTTCCTAAGAAAGATCCAACCCTTCAGAATCCGAACTGCGTATTTCAGCTTTTAAAGAAGCACTACTCAAGATATACAATTGATACGGTCTCAAAAATAACAGGTGCACCGAAAGATAAAATTGAGGAATGTTATAAAATTCTTGCATCAACAGGTAAACCAGACAGAGTTATGACAGAATGTTATGCAATGGGATGGACCCAGCACACAGTTGGAGCTCAGAACATCAGAACAATGGCAATAATTCAGATGCTTCTTGGTAATGTAGGAATGGCTGGTGGAGGAATCAATGCTCTCAGAGGTGAGTCAAATGTTCAGGGCTCAACAGACTATGGACTTCTTTTCCATATTCTAACAGGATACAATCCAACACCTGTTGCAAGTGATGTAGACCTTAAAACATACATTGAAAAATACACTCCTAAAACAAAAGAGCCAAAGAGTGTTAACTGGTGGTCTAACAGACCAAAGTATATTGTAAGTTATCTTAAGGCAATGTATGGTGATAAAGCCACAAAAGAAAATGATTTCTGTTACAGTTATTTACCTAAGAGAGATGATGGGCAGAACTGTTCCTGGTTAATGATTTTTGACCAGATGTATAAAGGTAAAATTAAAGGATTCTTTGCATGGGGACAGAATCCAGCGTGCTCAGGTGCAAACTCAAATAAAACCAGAAAAGCTCTTGCCAAACTTGAATGGCTTGTCTGTGTAAACCTCTGGGATAATGAAACAGCTTCATTCTGGCGTGGTCCTGGTATGGATCCAAAGAAGATTAAGACAGAAGTATTCATGTTACCCTGTGCATCTTCAGTAGAAAAAGAAGGAAGCATTACTAACTCTGGAAGAATTGCTCAGTGGAGATATAAAGCAGTTGAGCCATATGGAAAAACCATGCCCGATGCAGAAATTATGAATGAGCTTTACTGGAGAGTTAAAAAACTATATGAAAAAGAAAAGGGAGCATTCCCTGAACCAATAATTAATCTTTCATGGGACTATGGAGAGAAGGATAAAAACGGTAAGATTAAGCATATAGATATACATAAGGTCGCCAAAGAGATAAATGGATATTTCACAACAGACATACCGGAACATCCTGTTGACAAAAAATCATACAAAAAAGGTCAACAGGTACCAAGTTTCGTTTTACTGAGAGATGATGGAAGCACAGCCTGTGGAAACTGGCTGTATTCAGGTAGCTACACAGATGCAGGCAACATGATGGCAAGAAGAGGAAAGGAAGACCCAACAGGACTTGGGCTCTATCCAAACTGGGCATGGTGCTGGCCTGTAAACAGAAGAATACTTTACAATCGTGCAAGTGTAGATCCACAGGGTAATCCATGGGATCCAAAGAGAGCTGTTATTAAATGGGATGCAGCAAACAAAAAATGGGTTGGAGATGTACCTGACGGACCAGCTCCTCCACTTGCAATGGAAGGTGGAAAACTTCCATTTATAATGAAGCCTCTTGGAGTTGGTGCAATATTTGGTGCAGGAATGGCAGATGGACCATTCCCAACACACTATGAGCCACTTGAGTGTCCATTCCAGGAAAATCCACTTTACAAGAAACACAGAATAAATCCAACAGTAAAGCTTTTTGATACAGATGCCGATGCATTTGTATTCTGTGATAACAGATATCCATATGTTGGAACAACATACAGAGTAACAGAGCACTGGCAGACAGGAGTTATGACAAGACATACAGATTGGTTAAGAGAACTCGAACCGCAGATTTTCGCTGAAATTGACCCTGTACTTGCAAAAGAAAAGGGAATAAAGAGTGGAGATAAAGTAATTGTCTCTTCAGCAAGAGGAAAACTATGGGCTATTGCTATAGTTACACCAAGACTGCAGCCAATGAAAGTTTTAGGACAGACAATCCACATTGTTGGTCTGCCATGGCATTATGGCTGGAGATTCCCTGAAGATGGTTCTGGTGGAGACAGTGCAAATCTACTTACTCCGTCAATTGGTGACCCAAATACCATGATACCTGAGTCCAAGGCATTCATGGTAAACATAGAGAAGGCATAGGAGGTGAAAAATGGCACGTAAGGGACTGTTAATAACACCAGATATATGCATAGGATGCAGAGCCTGTCAGGTTGCATGCAAGGAGTGGAATCAACTTCCTGCAACAAAGACAAAGAATAATGGAACCCATGAAAATCCGCCAGACCTTGATGCAAATAACTTCAATAGAATTAGATTCATTGAACACGCTGATGCAAAGGGAGTTCGCTGGCTTTTTGTAAGCCAAAGATGCATGCACTGTGGTGAGCCTGCATGTGTTCAGATATGTCCTGTTGGAGCATTGATTAAGGACAAAGAGACAGGTATAGTTTACTATGACAAGAACAAGTGCATAGCCTGTCATGCCTGTCGTTCTGCCTGCCCCTTTGATATTCCAAGATATGATCAGGGTGGTAAGGGTAAGATTTCAAAGTGTCATCTCTGTATAGACAGAGTTAGGGCTGGACTTACACCTGCCTGTGCAAAGACCTGTCCAACAGGAGCAATTAAATTTGGAGACAGAGACGCATTGATAAAGGAAGCAAAGGCAAAGGGATTCAAGCTTTATGGAGAGACAGATCTTGGAGGATTGGGAGTAGTGTTTGCTCTTAAGGATTCACCAAAGGTATACCAGCTTACCGAGAATCCTCGTGTATCCGAGTCTGTTGCATTCTGGGGCTCTGTATTGAGAACACTTGTAGGAAGAAGTGGTTCAACAACACCATCCTTTATCAAATATCTTGCTCAGAAATCTACAGAGGAAGTAAAGAAATAGTTTTACTTCAGGGGAGGCTCAGTCCTCCCCTGAATTTTAAAATTCTACTATCCTTCGTTTTGGACAACTATAACAGGGAAGAGAAGAATTATCTGAAATAAATTTTTTTCTAAAATCCTTTGAACTTTTCCAGAGAGATGGAAGAGTTCTCTCATTTATGTTACCAAAATAAGTGTTTTTAAACCCTTCTGCTGGAATTCCTGTGAATACACAGGGAGATACATATCCGAGCGAGTTTATGAAAACTGCATTAAGAGGTTTTTCAGAACAGGTTTTTCCTTTTTTAAATGGATGGGGTATGTTAAAAGAAACTGATAAATTGAACTTTTTAGCTTCCTTTACAAAATTGGATGCTAAATCTTTTAGAAAATTGAAATCTTCTTCTGTTTTTGGTATTAGGGATTCGTTTTCAAGAGAACTATCAGGAATGAAATCAAGAAGACTGATTACAATATGGTCAATACCTAAGGAGCTTAAATGTTTAGGAATTTCTTCCAGCTCATCAAGATTTGACCTGAGAAGCATATAGGCAATGTGAATCTTTGGATTTGAGGTTTCTTTTTTTATTTTCATTTCGTTTAACTCACTAATTACTTTAAAAACTCTATCAATTTTCGTTCCAGCACGCAATATATCATTTTTCTTTATTCCTGTAAGTGAAAAAGCTATTACATCCATTTGAAGCTCGATAATTTTTTCTATGTGGGATTGTTCAATTAACATTCCATTTGTGGTTGTTCCAACTTTGCATCCTGATTTTTTACCGATTTCTACGAATTTAAAAAAATCAGGATTACAGAAAGGTTCTCCCCATCCCTGAAGATAGAGAAGTCCAACTTTTTTAAGATATGGCTTTATTTTTAGAAATTCTTCTAAACTCATGTTTTTACCTTTCCAGAGTTTTCTGTGTGTTGTATGGGGGCAGTAAAAACAAGAGGCATTACAAAGTCCTGAGACTTCAATTTGAATCCAGTCAAGATGGGGCATTAAGATTTTTTCAATGAATTTCATTTGAGTTATTATAAACTATGACTGCATTTTTTTCATCTCTTTATGTTCATGTTCCTTTTTGTGTAAAAAAGTGTAAATATTGCAGTTTCTATTCATTGCCCTATGATGAAGATTTAGAAAAGCTTTATATTAAAGCACTTCTGAAAGAAATTGAGATTGCAAAACAGCTTCCTCATCTTCTTAAAACACTATACATAGGTGGAGGAACGCCTTCATGTTTGAGTATTCATGGACTTAAAAAGCTTCTTTCAAGTTTGAGAGAGAGTTTTAAAATAGCTTCAGAGCTTGAGTTTTCTATTGAGATAAATCCTAAAACAGTTAGCGGAGAAAAGCTTGATTTATTAAAAGATTACGGCATTAACAGGTTAAGCATAGGAGTTCAGTCGTTTAATGATAAAGAACTTTTATTTTTAGGAAGGATTCATAATGCTCAAGATGCAGTTAGAACAGTTGAAATTGCTTTAGAAAAAGGCTTTGAAAACATCTCAATTGATTTGATTTATGGAATTCCGGGGCAGACATTAAAAGGCTGGGAAGAAAGTCTTCACATAGCTGTCAATATGCACATCAGACATATTTCGCTCTATGAGCTTTCAATTGAGAAAAATACTCCTCTTAGAGAGGAAATCCTGAAAGGAAAATTTTTACTTCCCTCAGAGGATGATATTACTGGCATGTACGAATTTGCCACGGATTTTTTAAGAGAAAAAGGTTTTATAAAATATGAGATATCAAATTTTGCTAAAAGAGGATTTGAATGCAAACACAATATTACATACTGGTTGAGAATGCCCTATCTTGGGCTTGGTCCTTCTGCTCACTCATTTATAGATAGAAAAAGATTTCATAACCCTTCAGATTTATTTGCCTATTCAGAAAGTTTACAGAGTGGTGAATTAGCATGGATAGAGGATTACAGAGTTGATGAACTGGAAGAACTAAGAGAGAAGATTTTTCTTGGACTTAGAATGACAGAGGGTATTACTATTACTCAGAAATGTTTGCTTGAATTTATGAAAAATTTTGAAAGAGAGAAACTTCTTACTTTCTCGGAAAACAGAGTAAAACTTACAGACAGAGGAATGCTTGTATCTAACGAGATTTTTGCCCTGGTATTATCACATATTGATAGCTGTCCTGTCTGTAAACAAGAATAAGCAGGTCAGACCCTGAAGCTTTTGAGATGATATCATAGAAGTCATTTACTGAGTTTACAGCTTTTTTATTAATCTCAACAATTATATCATCCTCTTTCAGAATTCCCAGAGCTGGACTGTCTTCACTGATTTTTTTAACAAGTGCACCTGTTATGGACTTTTTCAGATTTGCCTTTAATTTTTCAGGAATTTCTGTAATTTCAACACCCTTTATTCCAGAGGTAATAGAAGATTTTGTTTGAATTAGAATTTCTGGAGGTTCTTCAACAGTTACAGAGAAATTTTTCTGAATTCCCTCTCTTAAAATTTTTAAATTAATGTTCTCTCCAGCAAATTTTGTTGATATAATACTTTGCAAATTCTTCAATTCTTTAATGCTTGAACCGTCTGCTTCAACAATTACATCTCCTCTTTTCAATCCTGCTTTGTCTGCTGGTCCACCTTCATAAATATTGGTAATAACAACTCCTTCAGAGACAAGTAAAATTTTTCCAAGTTCCTGAGTGACTGTCTGTCCCTGAAGTCCTAACCAGCCAGGTTTTCTTTTAATTAACCTATTGATCTCTGAATAAAATGGTTTAATTAACAAAACTTCGGAAACAGTATCACTTTTAGTCACAATTCCCAGAGGGATTAAGTCAAGAGAGATAAGGAGTGAGCCAGGAATATGTTTACCCTGAATAAGGATTTTACTATCATTGATAGCTCCCTTTACCAGCAATAAAGAGGTTTCTTCAAGAACTGTAAGAAGAAAAAATAATTCATCCTGTGTATTTAAAATTCCAAAATTTACAGGAGTGAGATCTCTTTGTAGTTTTATTAATGCAATATTTAATTTTGAATCTATAGCAACTACAGGATTTTTTGCTCTATCAATCACTGTTGCTGGTATTATGGCATAGTTTTTATCTATTGCAACAGCTACTGCTTCATCAAGAGGAATCAGAGAGTATGAAAAATTCTTATAAATTGCCTCAAATTTGTTTTTTAATGACGTGGAAAAACTATCTTCTGAATAAAGTTTGCTATTTGAAAATAAAATAGCCGTGATAAAAATAAATACTGTAATTATAACTTTGGCATAATTTTTATCTGTAGACATCTCTTTGTATTATCATCAATTTTAAATCTGTCGTCAAGTCTATAACCTGCAATGCAAACTATATCTCCGTTACTTTCAATTACAGGAACAGTATCTCTTTCATCTCTTGGAACTTTTTCATCAACAAAGAAATCCTGAAGCTTTTTCTTTTTACCAAAGCCAAAGGGATAGAAGTAATCACCAGGTTTTCTTCCTCTTACAATTAGAGGAAATTTAACTTTGTCCATATCTGCATAAATCGTGTTTTTTCCATCGCCAAAATCCTGAAGTTCTTCTCTTTTTATCTCCCTTAGACTTAAAACCTTATTGCATTCTTTGAGATCTAAATCTGCAGGTTCATTTATTTCGTATGTAGAAAGCTTTTTGGGAAGCTCTGCAGTTACTGTCAAAGTTGAATATCCCTTTATGGCTCTAATTCCCTTTGGAAGATAAATTCTGTCACCGGGTTTGCCAGTTTTTATGAGTTTAATAATGTCTTCTATGTGATCAAATGTTAAACCTTTTAAATCTCTCACGCTATCAATCGCAACTCTCAAAGCTCTTCTTAAGATAACAATATTTAGAACCTCCATTGGATTGCAGAAAAGCTCAACAGTTTTGTCAGTTTTTCTGCTCATAAGTCGCATTAAAGCTTTTGTTACAGATACATTTATATAATCATTTTCTTCTCTCAAAATCTCTGCAGTCTTTGAGATAATTTTTATAGCCTGTGGAGAAATTGATTTTATTACAGGCATCAGGGTTTTTCTTATTCTGTTTCTTAAATACTTTAAGCTTTCATTTGATGGATCAATGATATAAGAAATATTTTTTTCTGAGAGGAATTTCTCTATTTCTGCTCTTTCAACTTCTATAAGAGGTCTTATTATTTTTTTTCTCACCGGTGGAATTCCGCTCAATCCAGCAGGTCCTGCTCCTCTTAGAAGTCTCATTATGACGGTTTCAGCCTGATCATCAGCATTATGTGCCACTGCAATTTTGTGTGCTTTAATGTTAATGCTTATATGATCAAGTGCTCCATATCTAAGGATTCTTGCTGCTTCCTGAATACTGATTTTTTCAGTTTTTGAAAATTCTCTAACATCTATAGATTGAGTGTAAAAAGGTATATTCAGAGAGTCGCACAATTGTTTACAGAATTCTATTTCCTTTGGAACATCATCAGGTCTTAATCCATGATCAATGTATGCTGCTGAGATTTTTAATCTGTACTCAGTTTTGAGCATATTTAAAACTTGAAGAAGACAGACAGAGTCAGATCCTCCTGAAAGACCTACAAGAACATGGTCTGCTGTTGAGAGCATATTATATTTTTCAACTGTCTGTTTTACTTTTTTTAGTATGTCCATCTGTTAATTTTAACTCTCTCTTGATTTTTTTGACAAATTGTTTTTAAATTAATTTAAAACTTAAGTGAGGTTTATATGAAAAAGTTTATAATTTTGATATTTTCAATGCTTTTCCTGCTATCATGCAATTTAACGTCTAATCCATGTTCGAGCATCAAAGAGAATAGTTTAAAAGAAACACTAAAGATTGATTTTGATAGCATTGTTGAAAAAAATGAGATAAAGGGAACCAATCTTTGTCAGATTGTTATTAAAAGAGGTGGAGGATTAAATGTTTTTTATGCATATCCTGATGGTAAAACTTTCATATTTGGAGACATCTATAAAGATGGTGTATTTTTAAGTAAAGTAGCTTTAGAAAGGATTCAGGAAAAAAGCTTTAAAGACTTTCAATCGGAAATTGAAAAAACTGTTGCATTTTCCTACAAACCAGAGGGTGCTACCAAGTATATTTATATGATTACTGATCCAGACTGTCCTTTTTGTGAAAAAGCAAAACAATTAGTTAAACAATGGGCAGATTCAAAAAAAGTGGAAGTGAGAGTAATATTTTTCCCTCTTGAAGGACTTCATCCTGAGGCAAAAGACAAGTCTGTAAGGGCAGTTTGCTCGGGAATGCAGTTTAGTGACTATCTTAACTCAAAATGGACAGGATCACTATGTCCCGAGGGAATAAAAAAAATAGAAGATTCTATTGCGCTTATGAAAAAAATTAATATTAATGGGACACCTTCTTTTATATCCTTTAATGGAAAGCGGGTAATTGGATTTTCACCTGAGGGACTTGATAGCATTATAAACTAAAGGCTTTTTCCTTCAAAAATTTGTAAAAAAGATTGTATATGTAGGGTAAAGTTCTTTGTGTATGAGTAGCTATGTAAAATGTTCTGCTCATCGTGTAGTTCTTTATTCTTGCAATTTTAAGTTTACCACATTCTAATTCATCTTTGATTGAGTGAATTGAAAGAATTGAAATACCTAAGTTGTTTTTAATTGCCTCTTTTACACTGTCTGTACTGCTTAGGGTGCATACTACATTGAGTTTTTCTATATTTATTCCCATCTCATGAAGCCATTTCTCCATCTCTTTTTTTGTGCCTGAGCCTTCCTCTCTCATTATAAATGGATACTTGAGAATTTCCTCAGGCTCAATGAAGGACTCCTTGATAAAGTCAGGACTGGCAATCACAAGCTCGTCATTCATAAAAGGGACATAGTCAATTTTTGATTTATTAAGTTTGGTTCCTACAACTGCTATTAAGATTTCTCCTGAAAGCATGCTTTCTATTGCAGTTTTTGAATCTGATATGTCAATTCGAATGGAAATTTCAGGATAAGTCTTTTTAAAAGATGATATTATTCTGGGTAAAATATAAGTCCCTGGTATGCTACTTGCTGCAATATGTAGATTGCCTGAGGGATTGGATTTTACTCTTTGCAAAACATCTTTCAGATTTTCAACTTTTTCTACCACTCCGTAAGCATGTTCAAAAAGTATTTCTGCTTCTTTAGTAGGTATGATGTTTTTACCAAATCGGTCAAACAATTTGCAGTTTAACTCTGCTTCAAGAGTTTTTATATGCTCACTTATTGTTGGTTGAGTAAGAAATAGTTCTTTAGCAGCTTTTGAAAAACTTTTATTTTTGAATACTGAGATAAAAACTTTCAATTGATGAATATCCATAGATAACATTTTAACAGAAGTAACAATTAATTTGACAGATTTTGTTTTTTTTGATATTCTTTTTTAAATGAAACGGTTGATAATTTTTTCAATTTTTTTCTTAATTTTAAGCTCCAATGCCTATTCCTTTGACAGAAAAGGATTTTCACCGACAGCACCATTTTCCGTAATCTCTACTTTTTCTGCAGAGTCTCCAAAACAGAATCAGGTAGCAATTGATTTTGGTTTTGAATTTGCAAATGATCCTGACATAAAAAGAACAAACTTAAATCTTTCCTATGGATTAACCAACAATGTAGAAATTATTGCCAATCTTCCCTATAATCTCTCATATCATAATTCTTTAAATGACAATGGTGCTGAGGATATTAATTTTGGCTTTAAACACAGAGTAGTTGATGAAACAACATATTTGCCAGCTTTTGCATACATGCTTTATGTATCAGGAGACTTGGGAAATGATGAGTTTTCAACAGAAGGTGGTATTGGAGGTGGTTTTATTGTTACCAAAAAGGTAGGACCCGTAAAGGCTCACGGAAACTTAATATATTTTCGCCCAGACAAAGAAGGACTGAAAGAAACATGGAATATTAATCTTGGTTCAGAGCTTAAAGTAAGCTATAACTCAAGTATTCTCTTTGAGGTCATAGGAAGGAAAGCTATTAACAAAAACAAAATAGACCTATTAGAATGGAGACTTGGGTATAGAGTAAGGATAACAGATATCTCCTACACTACTGTAAGTACCGGTTTTGATATAAAAAACAGAACTCCTGATGTTAGATTTATGTTCGGTATCAGTGTGGTATTACCTTCAGAAAAAAATAAATTCAGAAGAATTGTAGAAGATAATGATTAATGGTATAATAATTTCATGTTTGATTTAGGATTTCAGGAATTAATTGTAATATTTATAGTTGCCCTGCTGATATTTGGTCCCAAAAGGCTTCCTGAACTCGGATATACTCTTGGTAAAACAATGAATGAGATAAGGAAAGCTTTCCAAAGTGCAAAATCAGAGATGGAGAAAGAGATAAATGAAGTAAAGGAAACAGTGGATGATGTTAAAAAAGATATAAAAGATCCACTGGAACTCAAAAATGAACTTTTTAAAGATATGCCTTCTTTGGAAGATTTAAGAATAGATAAACATATTGAAAATATTGCAAGAAAAGAGATTGAAAAGAAGGAGTAGTAATGGATGGAAGAGCAGAAAATGTCATTGATGGAACATCTATCAGAACTGAGGAAGAGGATAGTAGTCTGTCTCGTTGCTCTTCTTATAGCTTTTGTCTTAACATTTAGCTATTCTGAATATATCTTCAAACTTTTACTTTTTCCTCTAAATTATTCTCCCCAGTTTTCGCTAAAAGAGGGTATAGTTTTTGTCCCTGATCAGAAACTTCAGAATACGAAACTTGTATTTTTAGGTCCTGCTGAAGCATTCTGGATGAACATGAAGATAGCGCTTGTATCAGGATTTGTTCTTACAATTCCTGTAATTTTTTATCAACTCTGGAGATTTGTCTCTCCGGGACTTTACTCTCATGAAAAGAAGTATGTTTTACCCTTTGTACTTGCTGCCACCAGTCTTTTTCTTGTAGGAATTACTTTCTGCTATTTGATTGTGCTACCTTTTGCTATGAGTTTTTTATTAAATTATAAAGTGGGCGACTTTTTAATGCCCATGCTTTCTGTAGGGCTCTATATAGACTTTTTATTAAAATTTCTTCTTGCCTTTGGATTTGTTTTTGAGCTTCCAATTTTAATTGTAATTACTACAAGAATGGGTCTTATAACTCCTCAAACACTTAAAAAATACAGACGCCTGGCAATAGTTCTTGCTTTTGTTGCAGCGGCAATTATAACTCCAACTCCAGATGCTTTTAATCAAACACTTATGGCAGTTCCGATGATTATACTTTATGAACTCGGCATATGGGTTTCAATAATACTTAATAAAAAAGGTAAAAAAGATGGAGGGCAGAACTAAGTCAATTTCAGCAATTGCATCTGACATTGCAGAAGGATTTATTACAGTAAATCCTCTGTTTTTAAAGAAATTTTCAGAAAAGGATTTAAAAGAACTTCGTGATGTATTAATCAAAAAAGAACGCCAGATAAGGACAGAACCTTTTCCATTCAATGAGCCTTTACTAATAAGAAAAAGAAATATGAAACTTCAAAGACTTCATCAGGCTATGGTAGTAATAAAAAACTTTATGGAAGGTAAGATATGAAAATTGCCCTGACAGGATTTTTCAACTCAGGCAAAACCACGATTTTCAATGCAATAACCTGCCAGAAAATTGAAATTTCCTCATATCCAACTCAAGCAGATAAAGTTCACAGAGGAATTCTTCAGGTAGATGATTCAAGATTAAAAAAGATAAGTGAGATTGTTAAACCTAAAAAAACAACCTTTGCCCAGGTTGAATGCCTTGATATAGCAGGATTTATTAAAGACAATCCCTCACATAATGCTAAAGTTATAAGAGAAATAATGGATGTTGATGCTTTAATATACATTTTACGTGGGTTTGAAGATCTTTCAGTACCTTACCAATTTAATACAATTGATCCTGTAAGGGATTTGAATGAACTTGAATATGAATTTATAATGATTGATTTAGATCTTGTGACTAAGAGAATTGAGAGAATGGCTGAACAAAAAAAGAAGGGACAGAAGATAAATGAAGGTGAAATGGAAGTTCTTACAGTTTTAAGAACTCATCTTGAAAATGGAGAACCTTTACGGAAGCTTAAACTTACTGAAAAAAACATGAAGCAAATAAGGCATTTGAATTTTTTAACTCTTAAACCAGTTTTTGCAGTTATAAATGCAGATGAAAAGTCTTTTAACGAAGGGAGATTCAAGGATACAGGCATTTTAACAATATGCGGT
Source organism: Thermodesulfovibrio aggregans (assembly GCF_001514535.1). NCBI lineage: Bacteria > Pseudomonadati > Nitrospirota > Thermodesulfovibrionia > Thermodesulfovibrionales > Thermodesulfovibrionaceae > Thermodesulfovibrio > Thermodesulfovibrio aggregans. The sequence continues at coordinate 1,165,059 of NZ_BCNO01000001.1, forward strand.
TCTCTGGAAAGCGAAATTATACAACTTCCACCGGATGAAATCTCAAGTTTTCTCATTGCTCTCGGAATAGATGAACCTGTTAGTAAAAAGATTATAAGAAAAGCCTATGAAATTCTCGATTACATATCCTTTTTTACAGCAGGACCACAGGAAGTAAGAGCATGGAGCATTAAAAAAGGAACAGTGGCAGTAGATGCAGCAGGAAAAATTCATTCTGATATTCAGAGGGGTTTTATTCGGGCAGAGGTAATATCTTACGATGACTTTTTATCTTTAGAAGGTGACCTTAATTTAGCAAAACAGAAAGGACTTTTAAGATTAGAAGGAAAGGAATATGAAGTAAAAGATGGGGACATAATAACTTTTAGATTTAAAGTATAGTTTGGGGGTCGGGAGATGAAAAAATTTTTAAGTGAGCTTGACAGGAAGGTAAAGTTACGCTGGAAGATGGTTATTCCTCTCGCTTTGGCTATTGCTTTTGGAGTTATTGCAACTGTTATTGTTACTGGCTATGGTGCTTACAAAATTGCCTATGATTCAGCAGTTCATTTTGGTGCAAAAGAAGTTCCACAGGAAATAATGAAAGAGGTAAGAACACTTCAGCTTGTTTTTGCTGTGCTTGGTTTTCTGGGAATTATTTCAGCTTCGGCAATTGTTTACATAACCTATATTGTCACTCACAAACCTGTTAATCTTCTTGCTCAGACACTACAAAAAATATCTGATGGAGATTTAACTGTAAGCGTTGGATTTAAAGATAGAGTTGATATTGTAGGAAGGCTTGCAAAGAGTATTGATAAGGTTTTACAAACATTCATAAATCTTACTGACAAATCTTTTGAGTATTCTCAAAGACTTGCTGAGACAGTTGATAAATGTAACAGAGTAATAGACGAAACAATAGAAGGAGCAAAAAAGCAATCACAGCAGGCAAATCAGATTGCTACAGCAGCTGAGGAGATGACACAGACAATTACAGATATAGCAAACAATGCATCAAAAGCATCTGAAACTGCTCAGGAAACAATGGAGATTGCTAAGAAAGGACAGAATCTATCTCAGAATGCTGTTCAGAAAGTTAATATCGTTTATCAAACAACGAATGAACTTGGGCAGATGATAGAAAAACTTAGCAGTTCTGCCTCTGAAATAGGAGACATTGTAACAGTTATTAAAGACATAGCTGATCAGACAAATCTTCTTGCTTTGAATGCGGCTATTGAGGCAGCAAGGGCAGGGGAACAGGGAAGAGGATTTGCAGTCGTTGCCGATGAAGTAAGAAAACTTGCAGAGAGAACAATCAGGGCAACTGAGGAAATTGCTCAGAAAATCAGCATGATTCAAAAGGAAACTTCAGATACTGCTCAATCAATGAAAAAGGAGCTTACAGAGGTTACAGAAGTAACAGAGGCTGTTAACACCATAGGAAATGCTCTTGGAGAAATTGTCTCTTCTGTAGTAAAGCTTAAGGATCAGATTACACAGATCGCAACTGCTGTTGAGGAACAGTCTGCAGCAAGTGAGGAAGTTACAAGAAACATTGAAGAATCTGCAAAGATAGCATCTCAGATAGAGCGCCTTGCAGAGACTATAGTTAAAGATTCCTATGAGATTTTACATGTTTCCTCAGATCTGAGACATACAGCAGCTGCTGTAAAAACAAAAAGAACACAGCAGATGCTTTTTGACATATTTAAAGGAGATCATGAGCGCTTAATGATAAGAGTTCATGCCCATGTAAAGGGAATTGACAGACTTGATCCAGACCGACTTGCAGATTATCGTTCCTGTGGATTGGGTAAGTGGTATTACAGCGAAGAAGGACAGAAATTCAGAGATCTGTCAGGTTTTTCAGAACTGGAGGATGTTCACAGATTGTCACATACTCTTGGAAGAGATATAGTTTTGGCACATAATGCTGGAGACCATGAAAAGGTAAAAAAACTTCTTGATGAAGCTCAAAGAAATAGCGAAAGATTGAACAGGCTTTTAGAGCAGCTTAAGAATGGTTATCTTGCAAGATTAGGATAAACAGTGTTATTATTTAAAATACATGGAGAGGTGGCCGAGTCTGGTCGAAGGCAGCCGCCTGCTAAGCGGTTGTGGAGCCAAAAGCTCCACCCAGGGTTCGAATCCCTGCCTCTCCGTTCTTTTATAAAACAATGGATTCTTATTCAATTATAGAGCAGTTTTCCTATCCCGGGTTATTTTTTTTATTAATTCTTGGCGGTCTTGGAGTTCCTTTCTTTCCTGAAGATTTAATTCTTATTGCCTGCGGAGTTATGATTTCAGTTGGAATTATTAAACCTATTCCTGCAATTTTAATTTCTTATACAGGACTTATTTTATCCGACTTTATGCTTTACTGGGCAGGAAGAAAATTTGGTAGAAAAATAGTGACAAATCAGAGATTTGAAAAGATTCTATCTCCTGCAAAGTTTTTGATAATTGAAAAAAAATTCAGAAGACACAGCACCCTTATAATGCTTCTTGGCAGGCTTCTTGTTGGTTTCAGAACCCAGGTTTTTTTACTCTCAGGAATCACAAGGGTTTCCATGGCAAAATTTTTAATTATTGATTCCTTTGGTTCTGCAGTTGTTCTTACTATTATGGTTACAGCAGGATATCTTGGAGGAAAATTTTTAGAAAGTGTAAAAAAGGGCATGTTATACATGGAATATATTGCTGGTTTTCTGGCTGTAATGGCAATAATTATTATTTTAATTTATCTGTCCTATAGGTATGTAACAAAATCAAATAATATTTCGTGATTAAATCATTTTATTTTTGGTAAAATAATTTAAAACTCTTTTTTGAGAGGTGGTTTTATGGAAAAAGTAGAAATAAGATGGCACGGAAGAGGAGGGCAGGGAACTGTAACTGCGGCAAAGGTTTTTGCAGATGCCTGCCTAAGTGGTGGTAGATATGTACAGGCATTTCCTGAATATGGACCGGAAAGAGCTGGAGCTCCCCTTAGAGCATATAATAGAATAAGTTCAAAAGAGCTGAGAATGCATTGTCCTGTTACTAATCCAGATGTTGTTGTCGTTGTTGACCCAAGTTTGATAGAAAGCATTGATGTTACTGAAGGAGCTAAAGAAGATGCTAAGTTTATAATCAATACTTCCAAAGAACCTGCCGAATTAAGAAAAAAGCTAAATCTTAAACCAACTCAAAAGATTTACACAGTAGACGCCACAAAAATTGCCATTGAATGCTTTGGAAGACCCATGCCAAATTCGCCGATGGTTGGTGCATTGAATAGAGTCACAGGTCTTGTAGATCTTGAAACATTACTTGAAGATGTAAGAAAAAGTTTTGGGAAAAAGTTTTCCCAGAAAATAATTGATGGTAACCTTCTTGCAGTAAAGAGAGGTTACGAGGAGGTGAAGGAAGGATGATAGGATGGAAAGACATACCACCAGGAATGGTTATATTAGAGCCAGGAAGTGCATTAAAAATTAAAACTGGCTCATGGAGAGCTGCCTATAGACCTAAATGGATTGAGGAAAACTGTATTCAATGCCTTCTTTGCTGGCTCTACTGCCCTGACAATGCAGTTAAGGTAAAAGATGGAAAGAGAGAAGATTTTGACTATGACTATTGTAAAGGTTGTGGAATCTGTGCACTGGAATGTCCTGGTAAAAAAGGTAACAAAGCTATTGTAATGGAAGAGGAGGTAAAATAATGACGAAGATAGTTGCAGTAACAGGAAATGAAGCAGTTGCTAATGCCTTTCGTCAGGTAGAGCCTGATGTATGTGCAGCCTACCCAATAACTCCTCAAACAGAGCTCATGCAGAGATTCGCTGCTTTTGTATCCAATGGACAGGTTAAAACAGAGATGATTCTTGTTGAAAGCGAACACTCTGCTATGAGTGCCTGTGTTGGTGCTGCAGCTGCCGGAGGAAGAGTTGCAACTGCAACCTCTTCTCAGGGACTTGCACTTATGTGGGAGATTTTATTTATTGCCTCAGGATTAAGACTGCCTATTGTGATGCCTGTTGTAAACAGGGCTCTTTCTGCTCCGATAAACATTCACTGCGACCACTCAGATGCAATGGGTGCAAGGGATAGTGGATGGATACAACTCTGGAGTGAAAATGCACAGGAAGCTTATGACAACACAATTCAGGCATTCAGGATTGCTGAGCACATGGATATAAGACTTCCAGTAATGGTTTGTTATGACGGCTTTATAATAAGTCATTCAATAGAGAGGATTGAGTATCTTGATGATGAAGTGGTAAAAAATTTTGTTGGAGAATATAAACCTCTTTATCCACTTCTTGACGTGGACAATCCAAAAAGCTATGGTCCATTGATACTTACTGATCTTTACCATGAAGTAAGAAAAGCCCATTCTGAGGTATATAAAAAGGTTCCTCAGGTTGTGCTTGAAGTTGCAAAGGAGTTTGAAAAAATATCTGGAAGAGGCTATGGTCTGTTTGAATCCTACAGACTTGAGGATGCTGAAATAGGAATTGTAATCTTAAACTCTGCTGCAGGAACAACAAAGGATGTTATAGATGAATACAGAGACAAAGGAGTAAAGGTTGGGCTTCTTAAGCCAAGGCTTTTCAGGCCATTCCCATATGAAGAGGTTGGAAATGCCCTTAAACACTTAAAAGCAGTTTGTGTTCTTGATAGAGCAGATGCTTTTGGAGGTTCTTTTGGCCCCCTTTATCTTGATATTGCAGCAAGCCTTTGTAATTTCAAAGAAAAACCAATTTTAATTAACAGAATATACGGACTTGGTGGAAGAGACTACATGCCTGAACATGCCGGGCAGGTAATTGAAGAGCTTATAGAGATAGCAAAGACAGGTAAAGTAAAAGTTTTAAAAGAATACATAGGAGTGAGGGAGTAATATGACAACACCGCTTAATTTAAAGGAATTATCAAAAAAAGAACTAAGATTTACTGCAGGACATCGTCTTTGTGCAGGATGTGCAGCACCAACAGTTGTTAAAATGATTCTTCTTGCAGCCTGTGACTATCCTGTTGTTGTAGCATCTGCTACAGGATGTCTTGAAGTTTCATCATGCATATCAACATACACGGCATGGAAAGTGCCATGGATTCATAATGCTTTTGAAAACGCAGCAGCCACTCTTTCTGGCGTTGAGACAATGTATAGAGCTTTAAAAAAGCAGGGCAAAATTGATAAGGATATTAAATTTATTGCCATCTCTGGTGATGGTGGAACTTATGATATAGGTTTTCAAAGTCTTTCCGGTGCAATGGAGCGATGGCACAACATGCTTTATGTATGCTATGACAATGGAGCCTACATGAATACAGGAATTCAGCGTTCTGGAGCAACACCAACTTTTGCTGATACTACTACATGTCCCGCTGGTTCTGTTATTCCCGGGAAACCACAACATAGAAAGGACCTAACGAGAATAATGGCAGCCCATGGAATTCCCTATGTTGCTCAAGCAAGTCCAAGTCACTGGCCAGATTTGATGAAAAAGGTGAGAAAAGCTCTTGAGATTGAAGGTCCAAAATTTATCAATGTTTTTACTCCCTGTAATCGTGGCTGGAGAACAAGAACAGACGATGCTATACTACTAAGCAGGCTTGCAGTTGAAACCTGTTTCTGGCCTCTCTATGAAGTTGAGAATGGTGTTACAAGAATTACTGTAAAACCAAAGGAAAAAAAGCCAATTACAGAATTTCTTAAAGCACAGGGTAGATTTAAACATCTCTTTGAACCAGGAAAAGAAAAACTCATTGAACAGATTCAGGAAATGGTTGATAAAAACTGGGAAAGACTCTTAAAAGAAGAAGAGATGTTTGCTCCTAAACAGGAAACACAATAAATTTTGCTGGCTCTCTGTGCAAAAACACAGAGAGCCATTCCTTTTTTCATCAATTTTTGTTATACTATTTGCTACCATTTTTTGGGAGATAGAATGGAAGGGCATGTTTTAACTCAGCGATATTTAGCTGTTTTAATAGTTATCGTTGTTTCAATAATTATTGGTTTTTCCATGCTTTTTCTGAGCAAACTTCTACGCCCTAAAAGAGCTTATTTTTTAAAACTCACTCCCTATGAATGTGGAATTCCCTCCATAGAAGATACCTGGGAAAGATTTAATGTGAAATTTTATATTGTTGCACTCGTGTTTGTTGTATTTGATGTGGAGACAATTTTTCTCTATCCCTGGGCAGTAGTTTATAAAAAAATTGGTTTTTATGCTTTGGTAGAGATGTATCTTTTTATTTTCATTCTGTTAATTGGATATTTTTATGCAATTGGCAAAGGAGTTTTTAACTGGAGTAAAGAATGATTCACGTTGTTGATACAACTACAGAGCCTGTAGAAGTAGAAAAAGGCATAAAAATTATTCCAGCAGCTAATACGATTATTATGACACTTGATAAAATAGCAAGCTGGGGTAGGCGTTCATCTCTCTGGCCTCTTACTTTTGGACTTGCTTGCTGTGCCATAGAGATGATGGCTACTGCAGCATCACACTATGATCTTGACAGATTTGGTATTATCATGAGGGCTACACCACGACAGGCAGATGTCATGATAGTTGCTGGAACAGTAACAAAAAAAATGGCTCCTGTAATAGTTAATTTATATCACCAGATGCCTGAACCGAGATATGTTATTGCCATGGGAAGCTGTGCCTGTAGCGGTGGAGTTTTTAACACTTATAGCACTGTTCAGGGAGTTGATGAAATTTTACCAGTTGATATCTATATTCCAGGCTGTCCACCAAGACCGGAGGCTTTGATTGAAGGATTGTTAAAGTTGCAGGAAAAAATAAAAAATGAACCTCATAAAAAAAGAGGATGCATCTCTGGTGTCTGTTTAATTGATCAATCTCAGAGAAGGTGTAGTTATGAATCCTGCAGAAGTAGTGAAAAAGATTAAAGAGCAATTTCCAGAAGAGGTTTTATGGTTTGTATGTTTTAGAGATGAGTGTTCAATTGTTGTAAAAAAAGAAAAAATAAAAGAAATTTTGAGCTATCTTAAAAATGCACCTGGATTGGAGTTCGACTATCTTGTAGACCTTTCAGCAGTTGATTATCTTGGTTTTAGAGAATGTCGGTTTGATGTAGTTTATCATCTTATGTCAATTAAATACAGACATAGAATAAGAGTTAAAGCATTAGTACCGGAACAGCAGTGTTTTATTGATTCTGTCACTGATCTTTGGGCAACTGCAAACTGGTTTGAAAGAGAATGTTTTGACATGTTTGGTATAGAATTTAAGGGACATCCAGACCTTAGAAGAATTCTTATGCCTGAAGACTGGAATGGATTTCCTTTAAGAAAGGACTATCCTGTAAGAAGTAACTTGGGTGATAAAGAATGGGAAACATATAAGGAATTAAAAGAATCTGCAAAAGCCTGGAAAGAAAATGCAGAAGCTAGTTAAAAAGATTAAAGAACTCACAGTAAACATGGGTCCACAACATCCTGCGACCCATGGAGTTCTGCGCCTTGTTCTTGAGCTTGAAGGAGAGGTAATTAAAAAATGCATTCCCTACATAGGTTACTTGCATAGAGGAGTGGAAAAACTTTCTGAAGATCTAACTTATGTGCAGAGCCTTCCACTTACTGACAGGATGGATTATCTCTCAAGTATGGTAAACAATGTAGGTTTCTGCATTGCAGTTGAAAAACTTATTGGAATTCAGGTGCCAGAAAGAGCGAAGTTTATAAGAACAATGATGGCTGAGATGGCAAGAATATGCAGTCACCTCGTATGGATTGCAACACACGCTCTTGATATTGGTGCGATGACAGTATTTCTCTATGCTATGAGAGACAGAGAGTATCTTCTTGAGTTATTTGAGATGGTGACAGGTGCAAGACTAACTGTAAGTTATCCAAGAGTTGGTGGTGTGAGATGTGATGTTAATAATGAATTTCTTGATAAACTATATAAATTTACAGATGAGTTTCCCAAAAAAGTTGAAGAATATGAAACTTTAATTGATCGCAACAGAGTATGGTTAAAAAGAACAAAAGGAGTTGGAGTAATTACTGCCAAAGATGCAATAAATTGGGGGCTCACAGGTCCCACACTGAGAGGCTCTGGTGTTTACTATGATGTCCGGAAATTTTTCCCCTATGATGCCTATGATAAAGTTGATTTTGAGGTTCCACTTGGTAAAAATGGAGATATATACGATAGGTATAAATGTAGAATGCTTGAGTTCAGACAGTCTAATAGAATAATCAGGCAGTGTATTGAAAAACTTCCAGAAGGACCTATCCTTGCAGAGAATGCTTTAAGAATAAGGATGCCCGAGTCTCCTTTGAAGATTGATAAAAGAGATATTGTTTTTGAGATATATACTGAAGATAAACAAATTCAGGAGTTTATCCAGAAATTTACAGAAGTTTATGCCTCAGTGGAGGCTCCCCGTGGAGAGCTTGGGTATTATATTGTATGCGATAGCTCTTCAAAGCCTTACAGAATGAGAGTTCGTGCACCTTCTTTTGTTCATGCTGGTGTGCTACCTAAACTCTGTGAAGGTTCATTAGTTGCTGATGTTATTGCAAATATTGGTTCAATAGACATTGTTTTAGGAGAGTGCGATAGATAAATGGATACTCTTCATATTATAGTTATAACGATTCTTAAGACTGCTATATATTTTGGAATTCTTATGCTTCATGTTGCCTACGCAACATATGCTGAAAGAAAAGTGATAGGACATATTCAGCTGAGGCTTGGACCAATGGTTGTTGGTCCCCACGGTTTGTTACAGCCAATTGCAGATGTTGTAAAACTCATTTTTAAGGAAGATGTTATACCAATAAAAGTAGATAGAACAATTTTCAAAGTTGCACCTCTTATAAGTCTTACTGCAGCTCTCAGCACCTTTGCTGTGATTCCTGTAAATAAAAACTGGGTTATTGCAGATATAAATGTTGGTTTACTTTATGTTATTGGTATCGCAGGAATAGGGACATATGGAATTATTTTTGCAGGCTGGTCATCAAACTCAAAGTATGCTTTTCTGGGCGGTCTTCGTTCAGCAGCACAGATGATAAGCTATGAAGTTGCTCTTGGATTAAGTCTTGTTGGTGTTATTCTAATGGCAGAGTCATTTAACTTAACCGAGATAGTTAACAAACAAAGTGAATACTGGTACGGAATGTTTTTATTCCCGCAGATTATAGGGTACTTTGTTTTTGTGGTTGCAATGCTTGCAGAAACCAACAGACTTCCCTTTGATCTTCCAGAGGCTGAGACAGAACTTGTGGCAGGTTACTTTGTTGAGTATTCTGGAATAAGATTTTCACTCTTTTATCTTGCTGAATATCTTGCAATGTTTTGTATGAGCGCACTAGCCACTATATGTTTTTGGGGAGGATGGACAATTCCACCAATTTTAATAAAGAATTTACCATTTCTTGAATTTGTTCCTGGAGTAGTATGGTTTCTTTTAAAAGTTTACTTTCACATATTTTTATTTTTCTGGCTTAGAGGCACGCTTCCAAGATACAGATATGATCAGCTTATGGCAATTGGATGGAAGATTTTGATTCCATTAGCACTTGTAAATATTATGATTACTTCAATCTTTAAATATTATTCGTAAGAGGCTATGAGAGTTAGAGATATAATAGACAAAATCTTCCTGATTGAGATATTTAAAGGGCTTTTACTGACACTGAAAATGCTTTTTAGCAAATCTGTGACAATCCAGTATCCCTTTGAAAGAAGAAAAATTCATGACGGTTTCAGAGGCAAGCATGCTCTTGTAAGAGATCCATTTACAGGAGACGGAAAATGCATTGGATGTATGAGATGTACAACAGTTTGTCCCTCAAGATGCATTTACATTAAAAGAGAAAAAACAGAAAACAGGATGGTTGTAACAGATTATGTTATTGATGCTTCAAGATGCATATTCTGTGCATACTGTGTTGAAGCCTGTCCTGTATGTGCTTTAGTTTTGACAGAAGATTTTGAATACTCATCTTATACAAGAAAAAGCCTTATCTTCGACAAAGAACAGCTACTTAAAAACTGGGATGAATTTGTAAGTAAATGGCCTCACGATTTTTACTTCAACAAATTCTGGCAACCTCCTGGAATTGATCCATCAAGATGGCCTAAAACAAAGAGAGAGCAAAAGCCTATTCCAATTAAAAGAGTTATTGAGATAGAGAAGGAGAAAGATGAATGAATCCAGTTGTTGAACAGGCTTTTTTTACGTATTTTTTTATAAGTCTCTGTATTTTAAGTATTGGAGTAATTGCCTCCAGAAATATTATTCACAGTGCCTTTTATTTATTGATTTTTCTTCTTCATGTGGCAGCAGTCTTTTTATTCTTAAATGCAGAGTTTTTAATGGTTATTCAGATTATCGTTTATGTTGGTGGTGTTCTTGCTCTGTTTATTTTTGCAATAATGGTGATGAATATAAAGGAAGAATTAAAACATAAAAGATTTGTAAGGTTCGCATTGGCAGGAGTTTTAATTGGGGCTGTGTTCTTCTCTGGAGTTTATCTTTTTGTTAAAGACGCAAAAATTACGGAAAAAAATCTGCCAGAGGTAGATGTAAGTTTAGTTGGAAAGCTTTTATATTCCTATTATCTCTTACCCTTTGAAATACTCTCTATAGTTTTGCTGGTAGCGCTGATTGGAGGAATAATTCTTGCAAAAAAGTTACCCAGGGAGGATAGATGATACCTCTTGGCTGGTATTTAACTTTAAGTGCAACTCTCTTTACCATTGGATTAGTTGGATTTATCATACGAAAAGACCTTATTGTGATGCTCATGTGTCTTGAGATTATGTTCAATGCAGTCAATATCGCTTTTGCTTCTTTCAGTTACTATAATGCCAGTTTAACAGGACAGGTTTTTGTTCTCTTTACAATTGCTGTAGCTGCCTCTGAAGCTGCCATTGGACTTGCTATTGTTCTGGCTCTGGTAAGAAACACTGGGATTAATCACTCCGATGAAATTACTCAGTTGAGGAATTAATATGGATGAGAGACTTTATTTTTTAATACTTTTATTTCCGTTGGCAGGATTTCTATTTAACATTGTTATTGGCAGATTTGTGAACACAAGGTGGGTTAGCTGGATTGGGGTGTTGTCAATTCTTGGCTCGTTAGTTGTTTCCCTATTTGCCATTAAGGAAGTTTTTTCAGGAAAAACAATTGAATACAATCTCTATACATGGATACTCTCAGATGACTTAAAAGTAAGCTTTGGATATCTTATAGATCAGCTCACTGCAGTAATGCTTTTTGTTGTATGCTTTGTTGGCTGGCTCATTCACATTTACTCTGTTGGATACATGCACGGAGACCCCGGTTATTCAAGATACTTTGCCTATCTAAATCTTTTTGTGTTTTCAATGCTCATGCTCGTAATGGGAAATAATCTTGTCATGCTCTATTTTGGTTGGGAAGCAGTTGGACTTTGCTCGTACTTTTTAATTGCCTTCTGGTATAAAAAGAAATCAGCTGCTGATGCTGGTAAGAAAGCATTTATAGTTAACAGGATAGGGGATTTTGGTTTTGCCCTCGGTATATTTCTTTTGTTTATAAACGTTTATGCACTTAATTATACTGATGTTTTCCCAAAAATTTCTGGACTTCAGGGGCAGACAATAAATCTATTGGGCTGTAATGTTGAGTTAATTACTCTTATTGCACTTTTACTTTTCTGCGGTGCTGTTGGAAAGTCAGCTCAGATTCCACTTTATGTATGGCTTCCTGATGCAATGGAAGGTCCTACGCCTGTAAGCGCACTCATTCATGCTGCCACAATGGTTACTGCTGGAGTATTTATGGTAACAAGATTAAGTCCTCTCTATAGTCTTTCAGAGACAGCTCTGGCAGTAGTAGCAATCATCGGTGCTGTAACAGCCTTTTATTCAGCTACGATAGGAGTTGTCCAGAGAGATATGAAACGCATAATAGCCTATTCAACCATAAGCCAGATTGGATACATGTTTGCTGCCTGTGGAGTTGCTGCCTATGGTGCAGGTGTATTTCATCTTTATACTCATGCTTTCTTTAAAGCTTTATTGTTCCTCGGTGCAGGAAGTGTAATGCATGCAATGGCTGGAGAGCTTGATATATACAAAATGGGTGGATTAAGAAAGAAGATGCCAATCACATATATAACATTTTTAATAGCTGCTTTAGCGATTTCAGGAATTCCAGGACTTTCTGGATTTTTCAGTAAAGATGAGATTCTCTGGTATGCCTTTGCCTCTGCAAAGCCTTATGGAAAATTTGTGTGGTTTCTTTTAACAATTACTGCAGCACTTACAGCTTTCTACACGTTTAGAGTCGTTTTTGTTGCATTTCATGGCAAATTCAGAGGAACTGTAGATGAGTTTAAACATGTCCATGAATCACCTTCAGTAATGACTGTTCCATTAGTGATTCTTGCCATCGGTTCAGTTTTGGTTGGATATTTTTCAGTTCCTCACTTTCTTGAACCATTAGTTGGTAAACCGGCAGTTGCAGTTTCTCATGAGAAGGAAAAAGTTGTAATGACAATTTCAATTATTGCTGGACTGCTTGGAATAATTACTGCGTGGTACATGTATATTTTAAAGCCATGGGTTCCAGAGAAATTGACAACCTCTTTCAAAGGCTTATACAAAATCTTATGGAATAAATACTATGTTGATGAGCTCTATAGTTCACTTTTTGTAAAACCCACTTTATGGATTGCCGACAAATTAATTGAAAGAATAACAGATATAAAGATAATAGAAGGAATTGTAAATGGTATTCCTAAGCTTATTTACAAAGCAGGCTTATTGATAAGACCTGTTCAAACAGGACAACTTCAGCAGTATGCTATGTTAATGATTGCAGGAGTCATTATTTTTGTTTTAATAGTTCTCTCAATTGGAAAATTTTGAAAGCAGAGGTTGATATATGCATGAGGAAGTGGTAGTTCAAAATAGTAATAACAAAGAACTTGGAAAACATCTTTTAGTTTCACTTTTGATTCTTTTCCTTATTGGTGGAACTATTTTGATGTTTGGATTAGGGATAAATAATCTACATTTTCCACTTCTCTCAGTTCTTATTTTCTTCCCAGTTGCAGGTGCTGCCTTAATAGCAGTCCTTCCAAGAGATAAAGAGGAATTAATAAAGTTTTCAGCCCTTTTAATCTCAATTGTTGAGTTTATTTTAAGTATTCCTCTGTATGTTTCCTTTAATAAAGCAACACATCATATGCAATTCAGGGAAGAGTATCTGTGGATTCCTCAGTGGGGAATTAAGTATTCTTTAGGAGTTGACGGAATAAGCGTGCTTTTTATCTTACTTAGCAGTCTTCTTACAATTCTTTGCGTAACAGTTTCATGGAAGGAGATTAACAAAAAGATAAAAGAGTTCTATGCAGCTTTACTTATTACCCATTCTGCAATGATTGGTGTCTTTATGAGTCTTGATATTTTCCTCTTTTACATATTCTGGGAAGCTATGCTCATTCCCATGTATCTGATTATAGGAGTGTGGGGTGGGCCGAGAAGAATTTACTCAGCTATAAAGTTCTTTTTGTATACTTTTGTTGGAAGCGTTCTCATGCTTGTGGGAATTTTAGTTTTGTATTTCCATACAGGCACTTCAGACATTCTTACGCTAATGAAAACTTCATATCCATATAAAATGCAGCTCTGGCTTTTTTGGGCATTTTTTGCTGCCTTTGCAGTGAAAGTTCCCATGTGGCCTGTCCATACATGGCTTCCAGATGCCCATACAGAGGCACCAACTGCAGGAAGCGTTATTCTTGCCGGAATTCTCATTAAGATGGGAGCATATGGATTTTTAAGGTTCAATCTTCCAATGTTTCCAGAGGCAACAGTTGCCATGAAGCCCTTTATGATGATTCTTTCTGTGATTGCAATTATTTATGGTGCTTTAATATGTCTGGTACAGAAAGATCTAAAGCGTCTTATCGCCTACAGTTCCGTAAGTCATATGGGATTTGTAACACTTGGTATTTTTGCACTCAATCAGCAGGGAATACAGGGTGGAATCCTTCAGATGCTCAATCACGGAATTATTACAGGAGCTCTATTTTTATGTGTTGGAATTATTTATCAGAGAACCCACACCCGTGAGATAGCTCAATATGGAGGAGTTGCTTCTGTAATGCCTGCCTATTCGGCATTCTTTATGGCTTTTACTCTTGCTTCAATTGGGCTACCAGGAACCAATGGATTTATTGGAGAGTTTTTGATACTTCTTGGAGCATTCAAATCATGGAAATTAATGTGTGTACTTGCTGCAACTGCATTGATTATAGGTGCAGGTTATATGCTCTGGCTTTATCAAAGAGTTTTCTTTGAAAAAACAAATCCAGCTTTCTTACATCACATACATGGTTATGGAGATTTGAATGCAAGAGAGATAGCTACATTAATGCCACTTCTTGTAGCAGTGCTCTGGATAGGATTTTATCCAAATGCCCTATTAAGTTTTATGGATCAATCAGTAAGAGAACTAATTAGTCATGTTATATCAGCGGGGGCGGTGAAATGAATATACCTCAGATTCCTTTAAATTTCGAAGCTTTGATTCCTGAGATGCTTCTTACAGGTTTTGCTTCATTGATTTTGCTTACTGGATTGTTAAAAATCAAAAATGAAATCTTAGTATGGATTTCTGTTTTATTCTTACTCATCCTTGTTTTAATAGTTCCATTTAAGGAAGGTGAAGCTTTTGGAGGAATGTTTTTAAATGACTTCCTGGCAATATACTTAAAGTTAATAATACTTATTGGAGCCGCTCTGTCCCTGCTTGTTCTCAATTCGTATTTAAAAGAAAAGTTGATTTTGCTTAAGGAAAGTATAGCTCTTATTCTTTTTTCAGCAGTTGGTATGATGCTTCTTGTATCTGCAAAGGAACTAATAAGTTTTTTTGTTTCTTTTGAGCTTATGTCACTAAGCATATATGTTTTAGTTGGAATAAGAAGATATGATATGAAGTCAAATGAGGCAGCAGTAAAATACTTTATGCTTGGTGGATTATCTTCAGCGATTATGCTTTTTGGAATAGCCTTTCTATATGGAGCTACAAATACTACTGATTTTTCAGTTTTGATTAAATCTCTCTCAAATAATTTTGCACTGGTTTATATAGGTATTGGTCTTTTTTTGATTGGACTTTGTTTTAAAATAGCACTTGTTCCATTTCACATGTGGGCGCCTGATGTATATGAAGGTGCACCAACACCAGTTACAGCATTTATATCAACTTTGCCAAAAGTAGCTATTCTGGGTGCTTTTGGTAGAATTTTGATTGAGATATTTAGAGACTACTACATTGACTGGAGTAGTTTTCTGATAGTGCTTTCTATTGCTACAATGGCAGTGGGAAATCTTTTTGCCCTTGCTCAAAGAAACATAAAAAGAATGCTTGCCTACTCAAGTATAGCACATGCTGGATACATTACAATTGGATTGATTGTTGGAACTCAGACAGGATTAAATGCAGTGATTGTTTATATGCTTATCTATACTTTAATGAACATCGGAGCATTTGCAATGGTTATAGCTTTCAATGAAGAAGATATTGAAAACTATAAAGGACTTCACAAGTTTCATCCTGCACTTTCTCTTGCCATGTTAATATTTATGTTTTCTCTTACAGGTGTGCCTCCTACAGCTGGATTCATAGTTAAATTCAGCATATTTCTTCAGGCTGTAAAATCAGGATTTACCTGGCTTGTGATAGTTGCGGTCCTGTTTACAGTAGTATCAGCCTACTACTATCTTAGAGTGATAATGTATATGTACATGAAAGATCCTGTAACAGTGCTTAAACCAATTCGTTCAAAAGAACTTGAGATAGCCATAGTTGTCTGTGCAACCGGTGTTGTAATATTTGGAATTCTACCAGTTTTTCTAATATAGATTTAAAGATAAGACTTTATACGAAAATAATCAAACTTTTTTGTGGGCTTTTGATTTTATAGTTTTTTTACTGTTTTGTGAATTTTTCTTAGATTTTGAGGCTTTTTTCTTATTTGATTTTTTCTTTTCATAAAATTTGTCCTCCGGTGAAGGTGTAAATTTATCACGGGGAGGAATCATTATTTTAGTGCCCGGTTTTAAATTTTTAAATATTTCAGTTCCATTCATCTCGTATAGAACAGTGGTTGAATATCCTGTTTTTTTGGCAATTTTGTAAACTGTGTCACCTTTTTTTGTTAGATATGTATCATAGCTAAAGCGTTTTTCAGGCGATATTTTTTCAAAGTTGGAAAGGAAAGTATCTTTTTTATCTTCGGGAATTCTGATAATATACTCTTTGACATTCATTGGAGTAGACCACCTTTTAAGTTCAGGATTGAGTTCTTTGATGGTTCGTACATCAACCTCTGCACACTTGGCAATTACATCAATATCAGTTGGAGAAGGAATTACAACTTCACTATATTCGATGGAATCTTGCTCCTCTATATTTTCAAATCCAAAATTTTCAGGTTGTTTTGCAATTGTTAAAGCAGCAATGTACTTGGGTACATAGTTTTTTGTTTCATTTGGTAAATACTTGGTGTTAAGCAGCATCCAGTAATCATTTTCACCAATCCTATTCATTGCTTTATATATTCTTCCTTCACCGGCATTGTAAGCTGCCAGAGCAAGTGACCAATCTCCAAACATTTTGTAGAGATCTTTAAGATATTTTGCAGCAGCCACTGTTGATTTAATAGGATCTTTTCTTTCGTCTCTCCACCAGTCAATTACCAAACCGTATCTTTTAGCGGTGCTTTCAATAAACTGCCATGGTCCTACTGCATTTGCTCTTGATCGAGCATTCACATTGAATCCGCTTTCTATTAATGGTAAATAAACAAGATCCTCTGGTAAACCCTTTTCTATAAGTATTTCCTTCATTTTTTCAATATACTTTGTTGAACGGTTTAACCAGAGGGAAAATTTCTCTTTCAATCTTTCTGAAAATAGATTAATGTGTTTCTCAATCTTTTCAATAAAACTCTCTTTAGTATCAGGCAAAAGCTTAAAATTTTCATCTCCTGAGAATATTACTTCTTTTTTATCGTCCTGTTTGAGAGAAGGTGTAATATCCTGATTATCTTCAGCGTAACATGGAATTGAAAGAATAAAAATAAGAAGAGCGATTAGGCTGAGTAAGTTTTTCATAACTATTTTTTATACCTTAAATATAATCAATTTTTCAAGTTCTTTTCATTTGAAATCTGAGATTTACAATCGCTTTTTACAACACGGTCAATAATAATAATAGAGCACGGGTTTCCTTTACCAGGAGTTGTAGTTTTAATCCCTGAATGGTCTTAAAGTCAGAAATTTACTGAAAAAGTAAAGGAATAAGAAACGTTTTATTAAATTTAAATTGAGGTGCTATAATATTCCCCTTTTTTTATTGTCAATTTGCAATAATTTGTTATAATTAATGTAACAAACAAAAGGAGACAAATATGAAAACTTTCAAAACCTTAATTTTTATAATTTTCATCTTATTCTACGTTTTAAGTGCTAATGCAACTGAAAAGAGATATGACATACCTACTGAAAATTCTCCTGTTATTGGAGATAAGAATGCCCCTGTTACAGTTGTTGAGTTTATTGATTATCAATGACCACACTGCGTAGAGGTCGGTCCGACCATTGAAAGTTTGGTAAAAGAATTTGAAGGAAAAATAAAACTTGTAATTAAGTTTTTCCCTTATCAATATAGGGATTATGCAAGGATTGCTGCAGAGGCGGCAGTTGAGGCGTGGAAGCAGGGTAAGTTTGCCGAGATGCACGAATTATTACTAAAGAGATCGCCAAAACTTGACAGAGACTCTTTAATTGAATATGCAAAAGAGTTAAATCTTGATATTGAAAAATTCAAAAGAGCTATAGACAATCAGGAAGGCTCATCAATTATTGAGAGAGATCTTAAACTTACAAAAGAATTGGATCTTTATGGTACACCCGCCTTTTATATCAATGGAATTAAAGTTCTTGGAGTCAGAGATGCTGAATACTTCAAAGAAATAATTTTAAAGGAGCTCAAAAATGTTGAGAAAAAGTAGTACCATAGTTTTTTTATCTCTTTTATTCTTTATAAATTTACTGATAACTATTGAAAGCATTGCAGCCGATAAAACTAAAAAAAAGCTTGAGCCTCTACCTCTTCCTCCTATTCCTAAAAACAATCCGATGACACCTGAGAAAATCGAACTTGGAAAAAAACTTTTCTTTGACCGCAGACTCTCAGGAGATGGAACAACAAGCTGTGCAAGCTGTCATGATCCTGAAAAGGCATTTACAGATGCATCAGAAATTTCACTCAGTTATCCAACAACACGAAATTTCAGAAATGCACCAACATTAATAAATGTAGCCTATGCAAAATATCTTTTCTGGGATGGAAGAGCAAAATCACTGGAAGAACAGGCAGAGTTTCCAATTATGTCTCCCTTTGAAATGAATCAAAATCTTGATTTTGTTGAGGAAGAGATAAGAGTTGTCCCTGAATACAGAGAGTCTTTTAAGAAAATTTTCGGTAAAGACGTAAATATAAAACTAATAGCACAGGCTATAGCAGCCTTTGAGAGAACACTTATATCTAAGAATGCTCCCATTGATAGATATCTAAGAGGTGACAAAAACGCATTAAGTGATGAGGCTAAGAAGGGACTTGAGGTATTTACAGGAAAGGGCAAATGCATTGAGTGCCACTATGGAGCTTATCTCAGTGATAACAAGTTTCATGCATTACATGTTCCAGAAAATCCAAAGTATGCAAATGAGACCAAATTTATTGTAACTCGTAGATATGTAGCTAAGATAAATAAGTATCCAGACTATGTAAATGTTAGAGAGGACTTAGGTAGATATTTTAAAACAAGGGAAAAGAGAGACTATAAAGCATTCAAAACACCAACTTTAAGAGAAGTTGCAAAAACTGCTCCATACATGCATAACGGTATATTTAAGAGCCTCGATGAAGTAATTGATTTCTTTAATAAAGGAGGAGGAGAGGGCAACAAAGCGTTGAAGCCTTTAAATTTAACTGATTATGAAAAGAAAGCATTAAAAACTTTTCTCATAGAGGCTTTATCGGGTGAAGAAATCAAGATTAAACCACCTGATATTCCATAGGATAGGCTCTTAAAAAAAGTTTTATGTAGCCATCTCAATTATAGTACCAATGATAAATAATAGGAAAAAAATAACTCCTATTAATGCGGTCCATTTCCAGCCAATATATTTCTCTATCCAGGGGATAAAAATTAGAAAGAGCACCATAATTCCAGGAATTAATAGACCGCCTACAAAGGTTATATCTGCTGGAAAAAATCTCAACAGCCAGAAAAGCCACAGATAGTACCACTCAGGTCTTGGCTGATAGGCTGCTGTAAAATCAATTTCTCTGCCAATAACAGGAGGAAAAAGAAAGCTCAGGACAAGTATAACTTCAAAGGTAATTAGAATAAAGAACAAAATCTCAATAAGATAATCGGGATAAAATTTCTTTTTCATAAGGGTTTTGATATTCCGAGTTTTTTTATCATGTGAAAGTGTGCCCAAAGAAGCAGCATGATAATCAGCGGAAACCAGAGTATATGCAAGCTATAAAACCTATTGAGAGTTACTCCTGTTACTTCGTATCCGCCTCTTACAATTAATAATAAAGTTTCACCTATAAATGGAATTGAACCCACTATATTTGTTCCAACTACAGTTGCCCAGTAGGCTTTCTGATCCCATGGAAGCAAATATCCTGTAAAACCTTCTACCATTACAATTATAAATAAGATAACTCCAACAATCCAGTTTAACTCTCTTGGTGGCCTGTAACTTTTAGTTACAAAGACTCTTATTGAATGGATTATAAGGGTTATAATCAAAACATTGGCAGACCATTTATGAATTCCCCGCATCAATTTCCCAAGATATACTTCTTCATGAATTCTCTGAATACTCAGGTAAGCTTCATTTTCAGAGGGAATATAGTAGAATGATAAAAAAAATCCAGAGATAGAACATATTAAAAAAGCTGTAAAGGCAATTCCTCCAAAACAATAGAAATAGTTAATTCCTTCTGGAATTTTTCTGTCAAAAACTCCTCTATGCGCTGATTTTAATCTGAATCTATCAAGAAACCAATCAATAAGTTTCATATTTTTATTCCTATAAAGATTTTGCCATTTTCTATTTTAACAGGAAGTCTATGAAGATTCTCTTTCGGGGGACCTTTAATCACTCTTCCTTGAATATCATATCTTCCACCATGACAGGGACAGACAAATTCATTCATTGTTCTGTCAAAATTTACAAGACAACCTAAATGAGTACATACAGGTGAAAGAGCAATGATTGAGTTTTCTTGCTTTACTAAAAAAATTTTCAAAGATTTTTCTTTTTCAATGACAATGTCTATTTTTCTTACACCTTCTTTTGGAATTTTGTCTTGAGCTATTTCAAAAAATTTGTATGCTCTGTTTTTTGGGTTTTTGGGTTTTAAAGAGACTAAACTAACAATCACGAACATAAATCCTGTAATTAAAAATAGGAAATTGATTATCTTTTTTAAAAAAAGCCTTCTTTTTTGGTTACCTAAACTATCATTTTCTGGTTTAATTTTTTTCATACCCCTATACACTTATAAAAATTGTTGACAAAAAAATTTTTTTTAGATACTATTTATAAAGTATAACAAAAATAAAGGGGGTGAGGGTATGAGTATTACCCGAAGAAATTTTTTAAAAATTGCTGCTGCCACAGGCGGTCTTGCAATAGCTGGAACTTCAACTGTAACCTCTGTCTTAGGTCTTGGTAAAAAGCCTGTTTCCTTACCCCAATATATCCCTACTACTTGTGAGATGTGTTTCTGGAGATGCGGTGTAATTGCAAAAGTTGTTGATGGAAAAGTTGTAAAGCTTGATGGAAATCCCCTTCATCCAAACTCTCGGGGTAAACTCTGTGCAAGAGGACATGGTGGAATAGGGCTTCTTTATGATCCTGACAGACTTAAAACTCCTCTTATTAATACAGGTGCAAGAGGAGAAGCGAAATTTAAAAAAGCATCATGGGATGAGGCGCTTGGCTTTGTTGCAGATAAAATGCAGAAAATTAAGGAAAAATACGGAGCAGAATCAATAGCTTTACTTACACATGGAACAATTTCAACCTATTTCATGCATCTTCTTCAAGCTTTTGGTTCTCCAAATTTTGCGATGCCATCTTTTGCTTTATGTAGAGGTGCTCGTGGAGTTGCCTTTGAGCTTACATTTGGAGAAGATGTAGGTAATCCTGAAAGACTTGATATTCAGAATAGCAAAGTAGTTGTTTTGATAGGTAGTCATCTTGGTGAGAATGCTCATAATTCTCAATGTCAGGAGTTTGCAGAAGCAGTGGGCAAGGATGCTACTGTTATAGTGGTTGACCCGAGATTTTCTACTGCTGCAGGCAAGGCAAAATACTGGTTGCCAATAAAGCCTGCTACTGATTTAGCCCTTTTATTGTCATGGATAAATGTAATAATAAACGAAGGACTTTACGATAAAGAGTATGTTGCAAAATATACCAGTGGTTTTAATGAAGTTGCTATGGCTGTAAAAGAATATACACCAGAGTGGGCGGAAAAGGAGACTGATATTCCATCTAGTTTAATTGTTGACACAGCAAGAGTAATTGGTAAAAACAGACCGCATGTTTTAATCCATCCTGGAAGACACACTGCCTGGTATTCAGATAATGTTCAGCGTCAGCGTGCTGTTGCCATATTGACAGCACTTTTAGGTGCTTATGGAAGACCTGGTGGAATATATCTCAGTCCAAAGAAAAAACTTGAACCAGTATTCCTATCAGATAAAGATTATCCAGAGCCGCAAAAGCCTGCATTAAACAAAGGTGACTATCCATTTGCAGGTGAAGAAGGGGTAACTCATGTAATTGTTAAAGCTACTTTAACAGAACAGCCCTATCCAATAAAGGGCTGGTTTATTACAGGAACGAACATAATGAAGGCTATGCCAAATCAAAGAGATACATTGAGTGCTATTCAAAAACTTGAACTTCTTGTAGCTGTTGATATGATGCCTTATGATGGAGTAATGCTTGCTGATGTGGTGCTACCAGAGTGCACCTATCTTGAGCGTCATGACGACCTCTTCACTGTTAAAGAGAGAGCCTTTGGAATTTCAATTCGTCAACCAGTTGTTCAGCCTATGTATGATTCAAAACCTGGATGGTGGATAGCAAAGGAACTCGGTAAAAGGCTTGGACTTGAAGATTACTTTCCATGGAATACTTTTGAAGATTTCTTAAAAATGAAGTGCGAAACTTGGGGAATAGACTACAGCGAGCTTGTAAAGAAAGGATATATAAGTTTTCCAGAAAGTGAAGCCCCGTACATAACATCTGATAATCAACCAAAATTTAAGACCCCATCAGGCAAGATAGAGCTTTACAGCAAAGAACTTAAAGAAAAAGGTTTTGATCCTGTTCCAAAATACACAAAACACAAGCAACCACCGGAAGGCTGGTTCAGACTTATTTATGGAAGAGCTCCAGTGCACACTTTTTCAAGAACAACCAATAATCCATCTTTGTGGGAACTTATGAAAGAAAATACAGCCTGGGTAAATGCAAAGGTGGCAAAAAAAATGGGACTCAAAAATGAAGATTATATAGTATTGATAAATCAAGATGGCGTAAAATCTAACAAAGTTCGGATAAAAGTTACAGAGAGAATCAGAGAAGATTGTATTTACCTTGTTCATGGATTTTCCTCTACTTCAAAACTTCTCCATAGAGCATATTTAAGAGGAGCTGATGATCAGCAGTTAATAACAAAATACGATATTGACCCAATAAGTGGAAGTGTTGGAATGAGAGTTAATTTTGTAAAGATTTCCAAGGAGGTATAACATGCCAAAATATGTGATGGTAATAGATGTTGAAAGGTGTATTGGATGTATGGCATGTGTCATTGCCTGTAAAAAAGAAAATAATGTTGCAGATGGATACTTTAGAACAAGGGTTGTTGAAGAGGTAAGAGGTGAGTTTCCTTATTTGAAAATGGAATTAAGATCTGAACTTTGCAATCACTGTGAAAATGCACCATGCATAGATGCTTGCCCTACAAGAGCATCCCATAGGGCAAAGGACGGAACAGTTCAGATTGACAAAAAGAAATGCATTGGCTGTAAAGCCTGTATCTTAGCTTGTCCATATGATGCAAGATATTCAACTCCTGAGGGAGTGGCTGATAAATGCACATTTTGTGAACACAGAATAAAAGAGGGAAAGAAACCTGCATGTGTTGAAACATGTCTTGGTAAGTCAAGAATTTTTGGTGATCTTGACGACCCAAATTCTGAGGTATCACAACTTTTGAAGAAGCATGATGCGGCGGTCAGACTTGAGTTTGCAGGAACAAAGCCAAGAGTTTTTTACATTAACAAAAAATTTGCAGGAGGGCTATGATGATAGAGATAGGAATTACAGGAACAAATACAATAACATTTCCCTATCTGGAGGTTTGGGACTGGAGAATTGTTCTTTATCTCTTTTTAGGAGGTCTTTCTGCTGGTATGCTTGTAATGTGCTCAATAGCGAACTTAAGGATACCGAAGCAGCCTGTTGAAGAGCTTGCTCAGTGCGTTAGAGCACCATTAATTGCCTTTATAGTACTTGCTGTAGGTGCTTTATTTATAATTTTTGACCTTGGCTCTCCATTTAATCTTATATGGGGTTATTTAACATTTCAGCCTCTCTCTTTGATGTCCTGGGGTACCTGGGGAGTTCCAATTGTACTTTTTGCTAATGCCCTTTATATCTTAGCTGTAATTCCAAAGGACCAGAGACATCGCCTAAAATTCTCTTTTTTAATAAAGATATCTGAAAAACTTGCTCTTAAGATGAGACCTATCGCAAAGTTAAACTTTGCTTTAGGAATATTTCTTGGTATATATACCGGAGTACTTCTCAGCTCTTTCTCAGCAATTCCTCTCTGGAATAATGCTACACTTCCAATTCTTTTTCTTATTTCTGCTTTGTCCTCAGGTGCAGCTATGATTGTTATAATAGCAAAGAAGGCAGAGATAAAATTTTTATTCACTAAAATTGACATATGGTTGATAGTTGCAGAACTTGTAGTGATAGCGTTGTTCTTCTATGGACTTTATACCTCAACAGCACCATACAAGAAAGCCATTGAGCCATTTTTCTCACTAACCAGTGAACACTTTATCTTTACAGTTGCTTTGATTGCTATATTCTTACTGCTTCCTCTTGCATTAAGAATTAAGCTGGGTGAATTAAAAGAATTTCAAAATGAAGTTCATGAAGAGTTTACAAAGGCTCAGATTTTCAGGATGAACTTTGCTGCTGTGCTAGTTATTGCAGGAACTTTGATTTTAAGAGCAGCAATAGTATATGCAGGACAGTTAACAAAGTTATCGCCTTATTGATATAATTTAATCATTCATAAAAGAAAGGAGGTGAAAAAATGAAAAAGGCATTAGTACTTTCAGTAATTCTAACATTTATTCTTGCGGTGACTTTTGCTGGTTTTGCTGCAGAAACAAAGAAAACTGAGACAGTACAGGGAACAGTTACAAAAATTGATGGGAACAAACTGACAATTAAGAAGGATGACGGAACTGAAGTCACAGTGGAGGTAAAGGATGCGAAAGGCATTAAAGTAGGAGACAAAGTTAAAGTAAAGAATGGTGTTGTAACAAAGGAAAAAGAAAAGAAAGAGGCATCACCAAAGAAGAAAAAGGCTGTTGAAGGCTGTTAATAATGAGGGGGGATATTCCCCCTCATTTAAAAATTTGACATAAAAACACCGAAACATTTAAAATTAAACCCATGCAAACAAAAGTTAAAAAAGGCTTAATTGTTATTGATTCAGAGAGATGTAAAGGCTGTAAATACTGTATTTTAACCTGCCCAAAAGGCTGCATTGAACTTTCATCAGAGTTTAATGCATCAGGTTTTTTCCCTGCCAGATTTTCAAATCCTGAAAACTGTATAGGATGTGCAATGTGTGCAGTTGTTTGTCCTGAGATAGCCATTGAGGTCTTTGTAGAAGATTAATCCTTTCTGTGGTAAAATAGTCTAAAACTTTCACAAACGGGGTTAGTTTTGAAAATTGGGGCTATTTTTTGTAGTTGTGCCGGTCAGATAGCTGAAAAAATTGATTTTGAAAAAATAAAACTCTTTGTAAAAGATAAAATCGCATGGTTTGAAAAATTTGATTTAGCCTGCTCAGAGGAAACTAAAAAGAAAATTATAAATTTATTAGCCCTGAGAAAACCTGATGGATTATTAATTCTTGGCTGTTCACCAAAGAATAAAGAGTCCCTATTTCACAGTATTGCTGAACAGGCTGGAATTAACCCTTACATGATAAACTTTGTTAATCTGAGAGAACAGGTTGTGTGGGTCACTGAAAAAAAGGAGGATGCATTAAAAAAGGCATATGCACTCTTTAACGGAGCTTTGGAAAGATTAAAAAAACAAAAACCTCTTTTTGAAAAACAATTTCCCTTCTGTGATGAAGTAATGATAGTTGGAGGAGGTATAGCAGGTCTTAAGGCAGCAGTTAGTCTTTCAAAGGCTGGTCGGAAAGTTTATCTCATTGAAAGGGAAAATTCTCTTGGGGGTAAAATCACCAAATATGAAAAACTCTTTCCAGCCCTTTCCTGTGGACCCTGTGTGGTGCATCCAATGATTGAAGAGGTTTTAAATTCTGATATAGAACTGCGATTAAATTCAGAATTGAAAGAATTAAAAGGATTTTTCGGAAGCCTTTTTGCAAAGGTTTTATCAAAGCCAGTTTATGTTAATCCTCAAAAATGTATTGGCTGTGGTCAATGTGAAGAAGTCTGTCCAGTAAATGCTATCAGAGTAGAACCAATGAAACTTCCAGCAGTGGCAAGAATAAATCCTGAACTATGTATTGCACTTCAAGGCGAGGATTGTAACCTTTGTATAAAAGAATGCCCTGTGCCAGATACGATAAATTTTAATGAGAGGGGAAAAGAGGAAAATATAAAAGTTGGGTCTGTGCTATGGGCAACAGGATTTGAACTTATGGATTGTAAAACTATTCCTCAGTTTGGATATGGAAGATTTAAAGATGTATATAATGCTATTGAGTTTGAAGAAATTTTAAACTCTGAAGGACCCACAAAGGGAGAAATTTTAACCAGCTCAGGGCAGTCTCCTCAGAGGATTGCCATTATTCACTGTGTTGGAAGTCTTGATGAAAATTTCTATCCCTACTGCAGTAAAATATGCTGTCAGTATGCTTTTAAGTTTAACAGAGTTATCAGACAGATCTTGCCAGATGTTGAAATAGTTCACTTTTTTAAGGAAATAGTCCTTCCTGGTAAAAAGGCATACAAACTTTATTCACAGGCAATTAAAGATCCTTTAACGAGAATTTTAAGATATGAAAGTTTAAATGAATTAAAAATTGACAAGGAAGATTCTTTAATTATCTATTTCAAGGAATATAAAATTCTCTGTGACATTGTTGTTCTCTGTCCTGCCATTGTTTCTGATAAAAACTTGCCCGAACTTTCAGGAGTATTTTTAGCAGGTTCTGTGAAAGAGCCAATGACAATTGAGGAAGCAGAAACTGATGCGATGGCGCAGATTGGAGAAATTCTTTGTTTATTTAAAAAGAAAATAACTAAACAACCATTTATAGCCCAAATAGATTATAATAAATGCAGCCGTTGTGGTATATGTTTATCTCAATGTCCCTATAAGGCAATTGAGATAGTTGAGGAAAAACCAGAAATTATAGAAGTTTTATGTGAAGGATGTGGGATATGTGTGGCATCCTGTCCTTCAAAGGCAATTGATATGGAAGGTTACAGTGAAGAACAGATTTACTCTGAAATAGATGGAATACTGAAAGCGATTGAGGAGGTAAGTTATGGCAGTGATTTTACTTGATGCTCGTGGTTTAAAATGTCCTCAGCCAACAATTCAGATGACAATCAAAGCATTGAAAATGAAAAAAGGAGATATTCTTGAAGTCATTGCAGACTGTCCCACCTTTGAAAATGATGTTAAAAACTGGTGCAGAAGAAACAATAAAACTCTTTTATGGATAAGAGATGAAGGCAACGGAGTAAAAAGATGTCAGGTTCAGTTTTAAAAACTTTTTTAATCATCACTATTGCTTTATTAATTCCTTCCTTTTTAGGTGCCGAACAAAATAGTGACAGTATAGTCCTTGGTATGTCAGCTGCTTTTAAGGGTCCAACAGGAGGGCTTGGAATAGAGCTTTACAGAGGAGCAATGGCATATTTTGAGCATGTCAACAGAAATGGCGGTATTTATGGTAAAAAGATTGTCATTAAAGCCTATGACGATGGCTACAATCCTATTCCAACAATAAAAAACACTATAAAACTCGTTGAAGAAGATAATGTGTTCACACTTTTCAACTATGTTGGAACTCCTACAGTAACAAGAATTTTACCGATACTGAAAAGTTACAGCAATAGAAATATCTATTTATTTTTCCCTTTTACAGGAGCACTTCCTCACAGAAAACCTCCCTATGACGAATATGTATTTAATTTAAGAGCATCCTATGAACAGGAAACAGGCGGGCTTGTTGAGAATTTCATAAAGATTGGAAGAAAGAAGATAGGAATTTTTTATCAGGCTGATGCTTATGGAAGAAGTGGATGGGATGGCGTAAGAAAAACCCTTGCAAAGTATGGCTCTAAAATAGTAGCAGAGGCAACATATAAAAGAGGTGCTAAATATTCAGACAGTTTTAAAAAGCAGGTTGAAATTCTCAAAAATGCAGGAGCTGATGCTGTTATCTCTGTGGGTGCCTATGCAGCCTGTGCAGGATTCATAAGAGATGCAAGAGACATGGGATGGGATGTTCCTATTGCTAATGTGTCCTTTGTAGGAAGTGAATTTATGATTAATCTTCTTCTTGAGGAAGAGAAAAAAACTGGCAGAAAATACACTTACAATTTGATAAACTCTCAGGTAGTGCCAAGCTATGAAGACATGAGTTTACGAGCTGTAAAGGAATATAGAGATTTAATGGACAGATACAATCCTTTACCCCCTTCAGAATTGATGGAGCCAGACTACAGACCTCTTAAATACAGTTTTGTAAGCTTTGAAGGCTTTCTTAATGCAAAGGTTATTGTTGAAGTTCTAAAAAAACTTGGTAAAGAACCAAAGAGAGAAAATATTAAAAAAGTGGTGGAGCACATAAAAAATCTTGATATAGGAATTGATGAAAAAATCAGTTTTTCTCCAACAAAACATCAGGCATTAAATAAAGTTTATTATACGACCTATAAAGATGGTAAATTTGTTCCAATAAAAGACTGGAGTGAATGGAAAAAATGAGGATGTCAAAGCTTTTTCAGAAAACACTTATTGGAATAATATTTCTTTTTGCCATCATTTTTGTAACAATTAGTATTTTCTCAGGCTGGCATCTCTATAATAATCTTACTGAAGAGTACAAATCAAAAGGAACAGCCATTGCAAGCAGTATTGCTTCATCTTCTGCAGAAACAATTCTCAATCTTGATTCAGCAACTGTTCAGGCAATGATAGATCAGTTTCTTGAAATTGAAGGAGTTTCTTATGTTTTTGTTGTTGACTCAACAGGAGAAATAATTTCTCACACATTCATTCCAACAATCCCTGAAGAGATTAATAAGATTGCTCAGATACATAAAAGTGGTATAAGAGATGTCAGTATAGAAGGGGTTGGAGATTTTTTAGATGTAGTCTCTCCTATTACAGAAGGAGCTGTAGGATATGTTCATGTGGGAATGAATAAAAATAGCATTAATCAAAAGATGTGGACTGTGCTTGGTAAACAGCTTACACTTTTATTTATAATTTTTGTTTTTAGTGTAATTCTAGCTTATTTTATGGTTAATAAAATATCTCAGCCACTTAATCAACTCACTGAGTATGCTAAAAAACTTCTTGCACATGATTTTGATGCTAAGGTAGATATTAAATCAAAAGATGAAATAGGACTTCTTGCCAATACAATGCAATCAATGGCAAACAATATAAACGAGGTATTTGATAGATATGAGTTTGCACTTAAAGACGCTGTTGTTGAGCTTCAGGATACACTTGCCTATTTAACCACAATAATTGACAACATGGCAGATGGTCTTATAGTTGTTGATAAAGACGGAGTTATAAATCACATCAATCCTGCTGCATCAGAAATGTTTGGCAAAGCCGAATTTGAGATGATTGGAAAAAAAATAGAAATTCTCGGAAAAGAGCTTGATAAGTTAGTAAAAAAATCTCTTAATACTGAAGAAGTTGTATCAACTGAAATAAATCTTGTTAATCAGAAAGTTGGGAAGGCTGTTGCAAAAAGCATTAAAAAAGAGTATTTCTCTGAAGAATCAGAAGCTAAAGGGATTCTTGGTTCTGTTATTTTAATAAGAGACATTACTCAGGAAAAAGAAGTTGACAGATTGAAAACCGAATTTATAACAGTAGTAAGTCATGAATTAAGAACTCCGCTCACATCAATACTTGGATTTGTTGAGATAATAAATAAAAAATTCGTTGAAACTATTCTCCCTCATCTTGATATGAATGATCCAAAATTATCCAAAGCAGTCAATAAGATTAATAAGAACTTTAATATTATTCTTTCTGAAGGGGAGAGAATAACATCACTTATAAATGATGTCCTTGATATTTCAAAGCTTGAGTCAGGTAAGGCAATATGGAATTTTTCAGAGATTTCATTGGAGGAAGTTATAACAAATGCATACAAGGCTCTTTCATCGCTTTTTGAACAAAAAGGGATTCCCTGTTATATAGAAGTTCCGCCAGAACTTCCAGTTGTCCTGGGTGATAAAGAAAGACTTATTCAGGTTGTAATTAATCTACTTTCAAATGCATTAAAATTTACTGAAAGAGGATATGTAAAATGTAAGGCAAGATTTAACGGAAATGAAATTATTGTATCTGTAGAGGATACAGGTATTGGTATTCCAGATGAGGAAAAAGAAAGAATTTTTGAAAAATTTAAACAGGTAGGAGATTTAATAAGGGGTAAACCTAAAGGTACAGGACTTGGGCTTCCAATTTCCAAACAAATTGTTGAAGCTCATGGAGGGAAAATCTGGGTTGAAAGTGAAGTTGGTAAAGGAAGCACATTTTATTTCACAATTCCTTTAAAGAAAAAGGAGGAAGGCAGTGAAGATATTAATAGTTGACGATGAACCTCTCATCAGAGAGTTAATTTTACAGGTAATTGATGAGATAGAAGATATGGAAATACAGGCAATTGAAGCATCTGATGGCGTTGAAGGTCTTGAATTAATAAAAAAAGAAAAGCCTGACATAGTTTTATTAGACATAATGATGCCAAAGATGAGCGGATTTGAAATTTGTAGAATTCTTCATAAAGAACCTCCTTCATGGAATATGAAAATTGTTATGCTTACAGCAAAGGGACAGGAAATCGATAAACAGACAGCGAAAGAGTTGGGAGTAAAATGGTATGTTACCAAACCATTTAAAATAGATGATATAATAAAAATTTTAAGAGAACTTGCGGAGGGGGAATGAATGAGTCTTGAAAGGTTTTTTATAAGATCTGAAAATGCCTTACTTATAATAACTGATATGCAGGAAAAACTTGCCAAAGCTATGAAAGAAGAAGTTCTTGCGAAAACAGTGAAAAATATCATTACATTTATTGAACTTTGTAAGCTTTATCAGATTCCAGTTATTTTTACTGAGCAGTATCCAAAGGGGCTTGGAAAAACTCTTGAGGAAATAAGAAGTCTTTTATATGAAGAAGCTATTGAAAAATTAGATTTTAGCTGTTTTGGTGAAGAAAAGTTTGCTGAAAAAATAAAAAAACTTGGAAGGCAGGAGGTCATTCTTACAGGAATGGAAACTCATGTATGTGTATGGCAGACAGCACTTGATTTTCTTGCACGAGATTATCATGTTTTTGTGCCATATGATGCTGTTTGTAGCAGAACAAAAGAAAACTGGAAAATCGGTATAAAACTTATGAAAGATGCAGGCGCAGTAATAACATGTACTGAAACACTGATTTTTCAGATTCTAAAGAAAGCAGGAACAGCAGAGTTTAAAAAGATGCTGGAGTTTGTAAAATGATTGACTTTCACATTCACAGTGTATTCAGTGATGGAGAGTTAATACCTGCAGAGATTATAAGAAGAGCTGAGGCAATAGGCTACAGAGCTCTTTCAATAACTGATCATGCAGACCATTCAAATATAGACCTGATTATTCCAAGAATTGTAAAGGTAATGAAGGAAATTCAACCTTTTACCAATGTTGTTTTACTTCCTGGAGTTGAGCTAACTCATGTTCCACCTGAGAGTATTCCAGAGTTGGCAAAGGAAGCACGCAAGCTTGGCGCAAAGATAATCATTGTTCATGGTGAGACTCTTGTTGAACCAGTTAAAGAAGGTACAAACAGAATTGCTTTACAGTCAGACATTGACATACTTGCTCATCCTGGCTTGATAACTGAAGAAGAGGTAACTATGGCAGTTGAACGCGGTATATATCTTGAGATTACTTCAAGAAGAGGTCATAGCTTGAGTAACGGACATGTTGCTATCATGGCTTTAAAATATGGTGCAAAACTGGTTATTAATACTGATTCACACTCACCGGGAGATTTCATCTCAAAGGAGTTTGCCATAAAAGTATTAAAGGGTGCAGGGCTTAAAGATGAAGAAATCTACAGGGTATTTCAGAATATGGAAGAAATTGTAAGGAGGAAGATTTCATGAAGCATAAGGCAGAAGATGTTGAGACTCTTAAAGAAAAATTAGTTGCTCAAAAAAAGAAGTTGGTAATTGGAGTTTTTATATTTCTTGGTATAGTTTTTCTAATAACAGGCTTTTATATTTACAATCTTAAACAGGAAAGCGATGCAAAAGAGCTTGAATATGAAGCATATAAGGCATTGTTTCAGAGGAAATTTTCTCAGGCAGGTGATTTATTTGTAAAAGCCTATGAAAAAAAGAAAAAAATTATCTATCTTATGAATGCTGGATATTCTTACTCTCTGGCAGAAGACAGTAAAAAAGCTATTGAATACTTAAATAAAGTGGCAGGTATGAATGATGAAGCTTTTTCAAATCTTGCAAAATTCAAGATTGCAATGATTTATCTTAAAAACAATGATAAAGAACAGGCAATCAAAGTTTTAAAAGAAATCGTAAGTGGAAAATCTCTTGTAATGAAAGATGTTTCATTGTTTGAACTGGCAAAAATAACTGAGAACAAGGAAGAAGCCAGGAAGTATTATGAAGAAATTATCAGTAAATTTCCCGATTCTGCCATAGTTGAAGAGGCAAAAGAGGCTTTAAAAAATCTGAGTAATTAAGCTTTTTTCTGAGTTTCTATTTGGTTTTAACTGGAAGGTTGTTTAATCTTATACTGATGAGTGCAATAGAAATTAGGGGAGCACCTGCTCCCCTAATTTCTATTCCTTTACATACTCTGTTGCCAATCTTCCAACTTCTTTAGCAAATTCAGCAATACCACCTTTAAACTGGAATGCATTGTTAAAACCTATTGCTCTAAGAGCGATTGTGGCTGCTGCAGCTCTATCTCCTGTGTGACATAGTACAGCAATCTTTTTATCCCTTGGAAGTTTTTTTAAATTTTCAGGTTTAAAAAGTTCATGCATCGGTATTAAAAGTGAGCCTTTCCAGACCGGAGCAATTAGCTTTTGCTCAGCAGGTGTTCTTATGTCAAGAATAACAAATTCTTCTTTCTTTTTAATCATCTCAAGTATGTCCTTTGTGGTTATCTGGCATGGTCTCATTGTAAGAACTTCAGGGGTCATCTGTGAAAACATGGTATCAAATTTTTTTGCCATTTCAGTATCATAAGCAAAAGCAGATGTAGTAAGAATTATTGTTGCTAAAAAAATCAAAGCAATTTTTCTCATTTTTAAACCCTCCTAACTTACTTTTTTATACCTTTACCCATTCCCTGAGGTTCTCCTTTTTCTACGGTTTCTCCAGCCTTTATCCAGACATCAAATCCACCTTTGAGATTGTATACATTCTTGTAACCAAGTTTCTTTAAATCACAGGTAACGATTGCACCTCTTCCGCCTGTTTTGCAATAAACTAAATAAACTTTATCTTTATCCGGTATCCATTCATCAGCTTTAAAGTCCATGAGTCCTCTTGGGGTCCATAGAGCTCCAGGAATGTGACCAGCAATGTATTCAGTATACTCCCTTACATCTAAAATGATAGCACCTTTTGCAATTAAATCCTTTGCACCTTTTACATCAACCTCCTGAATTCCACATTGTTTTGCCTCTTTAACACGCTCATCGCTCAGTGGAGTTGCTGCCCATGTTAAGTTGAAAAGCATAATAAGAATCGCTCCGATGATAAGAAAACTTCTTGTTAAGCTTCTCACATTACACCTCCTCGTGTTATTAATCTGCCCACGGCAGATTTTATACCTTATAGGAGTATATAATTCTGATTTAAGTTAAGTCAAGTTATTAAAAAATAAAAAATTTACCATCACTGGGTATATAAATATTGACAAAATCTATAAATAAAGATAAAATTATAGAAAAAAATAGGAGGTATTTTATGGGTAAAAAACGAAATGGTTTGTTTTTAGGTGTTTTTATTTTATTTTTAGCCTTAGCTCTGGTAGCCTCACAGGGTATATCTCAGCAAAAACCCATAATTGCTAAAGGATGCTCGTTACCTGGATGCCATACGGCAAAAGCAGGGGAACTATGGGGTAATCTAAAAACTGTCTCTGGAAAAGCTGAGATGATTCAGATTGATACAGGTGCTTTGTGGACAGTCAAGTTTGATGAAAACACGAAAGTAAAGAACTGGAATCAACCTCTTAACAAACTTCCAAAGGAAAAAGAGATAGCTATCACCTATGTAGAGAAAAATGGCGAGCTCTATGCAACCTTAATTAATGTTAAACCACCGGTTGCCGTTGATCCATCAAAAGTTGTAAAAGTTGCTGAGATGAAAAGAATTTACGATGAAAAGAGTGCTTTGATTATTGACTGTAGACCTGCTGGCAGATATAATGAAGGTCATATTCCAGGTTCAATAAATATCTGGTTTGCAGAATTTGATAAACACATTGACAAACTTCCCAAAGACAAGAATGCTCCTATAGTTTACTACTGTCAGGGTCCTACTTGAGCTCTCACTCCTTCATCTGCTCGGAGAGCAGAAGCTTTAGGTTATACAAATGTAAAGCAGTTTGTAGATGGAATGCCTGAGTGGAAAAAGCAGGGTTATCCAGTTGCATCAACAGTTAAATATTTACAGGAACTCATAAGCAAAGACATTCCTCATGTTTTAGTTGATGTAAGACCAAAACAAGAGGCTGAAAAGGAACACATAAAAGGTGCTGTAAATATACCTCTTGATGAGCTTGCAAAGGCTAAGAAACTTTTTCCAAAACAGAAAAATGCACCCATAATAATCTACTGCACCAAGGACAATCTCTCTCAAAAAGCCTTTGATATTGTAAGAAAATGGGGTTATATAAATACTTCATATCTTGAAGGTGGAATTGATGCATGGAAAAAGGCAGGAGGTGAAGTACTTTCAGGACAGCTAAAAAAGGAAATTGTATATGTACCTAAACCAAAACCTGGAACAATAGGAATTGAAGAATTTAAGAAAATTACAGGTAAGATTCCACCAAATGTAATAATCCTTGATGTTAGAGATCCTGAAGAGACCCAGATGGGAATGATTAAAGGTGCAAAAAACATTCCTGTCAATGAACTCAAGGACAGACTTAATGAACTTCCAAAAGACAAAGAAATTATCGTTCACTGTGCTACAGGAATGAGAGCAGAGATGGCTTATAACATCCTTAAAGAAGCAGGATACAATGTAAAATTTCTTGATGCATCAATTCAGATTAAAAAAGGTGGTAAATATAAAATTACTGAAAACTAATTAAAGGGGGCTTTATGCCCCCTCTCTCTGTTATAATTCTAAATGCCTTTCAAATTAGGTAAAATAAGTGACCTTGCATCCCCTCTTACAGTAACTTTATTTTTTCTTCAATTCATACTAATTACGGGTTTTCTTGGATATCAATATTATATGGATTCATCTGAAAGTTGTATTAACTGTCATGGTTCAGAGGAGAAGATGAAAGAATTCGGTTATCCTCAGTTTTACGTTACCCTTGAGGATGTAAGAAAAGGCACAGGACATAAAACAGTTCAATGCAGGGACTGTCATCTTGGAAATGGAAGAGCATGGGATAAGGAGAGGGCACATAAGGGAATGTTAAAGGCTATTTTTGTAAATGAGAGTGCAGAGCCTGTTGACAGAAAGAAAATTTACACTAAAGAGGAAACAGAGTTAAATAAAATCATACCGGCTGGCGAAAATTCACTATTTGAACTTCTACCAAAGAAAAGAGAAAATGGAGAGATTTCCCTTCATCCTCAGGTGCGAAATATTCTCTGGCATGACAGAAATCCAAATGACTTTAATTTTGACCCGAAGATAGCAGAGAAGACCTGTGGCAAAAGAGGATGTCACACTGAGGAGCTAAAACAGTTTAAGAACACCATAATGGGAGCAAATTTTCGTCAAAGAACAATGCGAAGCTGGCTTGAACCTTATGGACCTCATAACTGCGGACCATCTTTTGCAGACCTACCACCGGCAGAGGTTTTAAAGACTTCAGGATTTGATTTTACAAATACGGAAAAAATAAGAAAAGAGATAAATTTGCCATTTACGGATGAGCAGGCAATAGCCAAGCAGAGACTTTGCAATGTATGTCATGCAGGATGTCTTGACTGTCACTATGCACCAAATAAAGATAAAGGTTCACACTCTTTCATAAAAGTGCCTGATTCCTACAGTTGCATGGGAAGGGGAAGGGGTAATTCAGTATGTCATACAGGTTCAGGCCATTCAAGAAGAGGTGAGACTTATATTGGTAAATTTTATTCCATACCTCAGGGGAGAAAGCCGGATGTTCATTTTCAAAAAGGAATTCACTGCGTAGAATGTCATCCCACAGGTAAAAGAGGAATGGGGGATATGCAAAGAAAGGCAACCTGTGGAGACTGCCACATTGAAATAGAGAAAGCCCACGCAAAGTCAATTCATAAGAATCTTACCTGTACAGCCTGTCATGTAACAGAAGCTGGTGGATATCAGATAACTGTATGGGGGAAAGGATTTATTGGAGAAAAACCAAATCCATTTAAAAAATACTCTCTCTATTATGGGATTCAAAAACCTCTCATTTTAATGAAAGACCAAAGGGGTATCTGGTTTCCTGTAAAAATATTTCCTCACATTGTGGGAAATATAGAGAAAGATGTGCCAGCAACAGGAATTAAGTTCAGATGGGAGAAGGGACAGACAAGGGATATGTATGCCATAATAGGAACTTTTGATGGACTGCCATCTGCCAATAAACATTTAGCATGGTTACAGATTGAAGAGGTATCCCATCCATTTGGAAAAGCAAGAGATTGTAAAAGTTGTCACCGCAGTAGGCAGATTTCCGTATCTGAGTGGCAGTATGAAGATATTCAGGGTGCAGAGCCGTTCAGAGGAGGATACCGAATAGTTGCCGATGAAAGAGGTTTGAGACTTGAAGACTTCTGGCACAGTAATATAAAAGTTCTGCCCGGATTTGAGATATCTGACTTTGCTTCATGGATTTATCTTAAGGATAAGTGGTTTATAAAAGGAGATTTTTCAATAAAAGTAGATGGCAAAAAATATCTTTACTATGAAAAGCTCTACAGAGATAATCTTGATAAAATAAAAAGGCTTGAAAGTTTGAGAAACAACTCTCAGGAAATGAAAAAAATAAAGGCAATTCTTATGCATAATCCGGATGCGAAAATTTAAGTCTTAACAATTTATCTGCATCTTAAATAAAGATAAAGGAGCCTGCCATTGAAAAGTAGTTAACTGAGTCCCTAAATCAACCTGAACAGCTTACAACAGAAACCCCTGGTCTTTGTATTTAAATAACATAGAAAGCCTTTTCCAGCTTAAGGACAACAATAATGAAGAAAAGGCAAGAATCATAAAAATAAGCATATTTTTGACAGAAAAGGGCATATTAGGTTCTCTGATGCATGTAGATCTAGGGTTTAGGTAAAATTTAAAAACTCATTCCTCAACGCATATTTCTCTTCTTGTTACAGCAAAAATTGTTTTAATGAGAACAAAGCTAATTACTGCTGTTGTGATTACCACAAAAATATAGCTTAGATATTCGTATATCGGAAGATTTGTCATTCTATATCTTAATGCAATTGCTATTGTGACAGCATCAAGTGGGAAAGTATATGCCCACCAGGATATGTAGAATTTCAGTTTTATAAATTTCTTTATTAAGGCGAATAAGACAATACACAGGAAAAGGGCAAAATAAAAAAGAATATTTCCAAATGCATCTATACCGGTGTTAATTTTTGTATATGATATAAAACCAACAGCCGGTGGAGCAATTAGAATAAAAAATGTAGGGTATAGTCTTTCAGGTAAAGGATTATGAAAGATAAATCGGTAAAATACTATTGTAAAGAGACAAATCCAGAATATTATGCCAATGCTGAAGAAAAACCAGGACAGTTCTTTAGAATAATTAATACCCTGAATAGGGATAATTATTGCTCCAACAACAGGAATAAACCAGGCTGGATTTATCATTTCCACTTTAAATTCTTTATTTATCCAGAAGGTAAGAGTTCTTACAAGAAATATAAAATGTAGAATACTTCCAAAAAGCCAAAATAAAAAGGCAAAATAAACATTTATCTCTCCGTAGGCAACAGCGAGAAGTAGAAGAGAAATGGAAATTGTAGGAAAGAAGCTTGATTTTACTGGATGATTGAACTCTTTTTTTACTTCAGAGGAATATTTAAATAATTTTGTTATATATACAATTAAAAAAAGACCAAAGAGGGATGTGGAAAAATAAGTAAGAAAAATACCAGAATTTCTTAAAAATTCATCTATAAAAGACAATCTCATATAGGCAATTGCAAGACCTGTAAGTCCCATTATGACAGCAAAAAATGAAATGGGAAAATTTTTAATTCTGCTGCCTTCCATATACCCCTCCTATTTTTAAAAAGTTAATAATTTGTATTATAAAAATAACAAAAGATAAAGTCAATAAAAAGAATAATACCCCTATAGTCTATTTTATCAAGCAAATTATTAGTTTTTTGACATCATTATGCTTTGCTTGATTTGAAAACATGAAAGAGAAGTTCTCAAAATCATGTTTTTTGATATAAAATACTGCCTATGAACACGCTCCTTGTAGTAATAATCTCAACATTTATTTTCTCTATTGCATACAGGTTTTATGCCAGATATATCTCCCGAGTTTTCAATGAAGATGACAGAAATCCAACTCCTGCTAAAACAATAAATGATGGAGTTGACTATGTGCCTTCAAAAACACTGGTTGTATTTTCCCATCACTTTTCCTCAATTGCAGGCGCAGGTCCCATAGTAGGTCCTGTTGTTGCAATGTTATATGGATTTTATCCCACATGGTTGTGGATTTTATTTGGTGCAATACTCATAGGAGCAGTTCATGACAGTACTTCCATATTTGTTAGCTTAAGGGAAAAAGGTAAATCCATTGTTGAGATAGCAAAGAAAACAATGGGCAGATGGGGATTTACTCTGTTTATTCTCTTTGTATTTTTCATGCTTTTGCTTGTCTGTGCTGCTTTTCTTGATCTTACCTGTGTTGCTTTGACATCTGTGGTAAAACTTAAACTGCTCAATCTTTCTGATTCACAGACACTTTTCAAAACCATAAGAGATGAAAAAACAGGAGAGGTTTTAGCACAAATCGGAGGAATTGCCTCAACTTCAGTGATAATAATTACAGCCTTTGCACCGGTTATGGGATACCTTCTATACAGAAGGAATATGAGAGTATTTTATGCTTTTGTTTTTTCTTTAATTGTAATTGCCTTATCAGTTTTTATTGGCTTTGTCTTACCTGTAAGATTTTCCCGTGAAACATGGATGGTGCTTGTTTCCATATACTGTTTTATTGCCTCTGCAATTCCTGTGTGGATAGTGCTTCAGCCAAGAGATTTTATCAATTCTTTTTTTCTTTATAGTGGTATAGTTGCTTTAATAGTTTCAGCAATTATTGGAGGATTTAAGGGAATAGAGGTTACAGCACCATCATTGAATATCGCTGAAGGCACTGCAAAACTCGGTCCTATCTGGCCTATTCTCTTCATAACTGTTGCCTGTGGGGCAATAAGCGGATTTCATACTCTTGTAGCAACAGGCACAACTGTAAAACAGCTTTCAAAAGAGTCTGACGCAAGAAGAGTAGGGTATGGAGCAATGCTTCTTGAGGGACTTCTCTCTGTTGGTGTAATTGTTGCTATTGGAGCAGGACTTACCTATACGGCATACAAAGAAATAGTTTTCCCCGCAGGAGGTAAATCCAATCCTGTTTTGGCTTTTTCTTTGAGTTCAGGTTTGTTTATGGAAAAGGTTATAGGGATTCCTTCATATATTGGAACTATTTTCGGAATACTCATGATAGAAGGATTTGTTATAACCACTCTTGACACAGCAGTAAGGCTTGGAAGGCTTATTTTACAGGAATTCTGGAGGAATATTTTTAAAAAACCACCAAGATTTGTATTTTCCAGATTTTTTAACTCTACTGTGATGATTGTATCCATGTTTTTGCTTGCTTATAAAAATGGATTTGCTGTAGTCTGGCCTGTTTTTGGTTCAGCAAATCAACTCATGGCAGCACTTGCATTGATAGCCATATCACTGTGGCTTACAATGATGCATAAGAAGAGACTTTTTACAGTTCTTCCTGCGATTTTCATGCTTGCAACAACAATTTATTCTTTAGGGTTTCTTCTGTTTAAGAAATTTCTTCCCTCAGGAAATATTCCTTTAATCGGGATTACAATCATTCTTTTTGTCCTTGCATGGTTTGTATTTCTTATATCATTAAGGAAATTCATTGAATACAGAAGAGGGATATAAAATATGATTTTAATCTGCGGTGCAGGAATTACAGGACTTTCAATTGCAAGAGAACTTCTAAATTATGGATTTTCTGACATAACAATTATAGAAAAAGAGCAGAATCTCGGAAAACACGCCTCAGGAAGAAACAGCGGTGTGCTTCATGCAGGAATTTACTACACGCCTGATAGCTTGAAAGCGAAGTTCTGCCTTAAAGGCAACAGACTCATGAAGCAATACTGTAGACAAAAGGGTTTAACTCTTATTGAATCTGGAAAAGTAATTGTTACAAAAAAAGAAAGCGAACTCACCACACTTAATGAACTTTACAGAAGAGCAAAGCTAAATGGAGCTAACGTTGAACTCATAGATGAAAAAGCTTTAAAAAAAATTGAACCCTACGCAAAAACCTTTAAAGAAGCTCTATTTTCTCCTGAGACAGCAGTAATAAATCCTCAAGAAATTTTAAATACCCTTGAAACAGAGCTTTCAGGCAAAGGAGTGAAGATAATAAAGGGAGTTACACTACATGATGTAAAGGGAAGCAGAACTGCTATAACCGATAGAGGGGATATGGAATTTGACCATTTTATCAATGCAGCAGGTGCTCATGCAGATAGAATCGCTCATATGTTTGGATTGGCAAAGCAATACAGAATCGTTCCATTTAAGGGGCTTTATAAGAAGTTAAATAAAGGCAAATCATTTCTTGTAAGAGGAAACATCTATCCAGTGCCTGATATAAAAAATCCTTTTCTGGGAGTTCATTTTACTAAAATTCATGATGGCACTGTTTATGTAGGACCTACGGCAACACCTGCTTTTGGAAGGGAAAACTACAAAGTATTTGATGATCTCGGCATTGAAACCCTGAAAATTCTCTGGAGAGATTTATCTCTTTTTTTGAGCAATGAAAAATTCAGAAACACAGCTTTCACAGAGATGAGAAAATATTTTAAGAAAAAGTTTTATGAAGATGTTAAGGATATGATTGAAGGAGTCAGTATTGATGACCTTTTGCCATCCAATAAAGTAGGAATAAGACCGCAGCTTATTGATTTGAATAAAAAAGAGCTTGTAATGGACTTTTTAGTAATCAAGGATTCAAATACAATTCATATTCTCAATGCCATATCACCAGCCTTTACTTCTGCCTTTTCATTTGCAGAGTTTATTGTAAAAGAATATTTTATGGTAACCGGTTAACAATTCCAAGAATGATGAACGTAATCTCAACAAAAATCAAAAAGAGAGAATCTGAATTTGCTTACTTGAATTCTTTTAAATTTTTTTGCTATACATTATACAGCAAAGTTTAATTAGAGAACTTGAGTTTAGCTATGAAAAGAAAAGGCATTTTTATAATAGCCATATTAAGTTTAATTGTATTATCAACTTTACCTTCTAAAGTTTTTTCAGCAACTTACTATGTAAGACCAGATGGCGGAACTGCAAAGCAGTGCACAGGATTAGTTGATAAACCATATCCGGGAAGTGGGATAAATCAACCGTGTGCATGGTCACATCCATTCTGGGCTTTAAAAATTGAGGGAGGCTTACCCCGGTGGCGCCTTTCTTCAGGTGATACATTGATTATCAAATCAGGAAGTTATATGATGGGATATGGAGCACCAAATACAGGATGGTGTGATAGAGCTTTCTCTTGGGATTGTGTATTACCACCACTTCCATCCAATGTGAGGATTCTGGGTGAAGGGTGGGATAAAGGATGTCCCAATCCTCCAGAACTTTGGGCAACTGAAAGGGCTTTACAGATATTTAATCTTACCGGTTCTAACAAGGTGATACTTGCCTGCTTAGATTTAACAGACCATGCAAGTTGTGCCGATTTTCATAAAAACAGAAATGCCCGTTGTCAACGTGAAAATCCACCATTTGGTCACTGGGGAGAGAGAGGTATATTTGCAAAAGACTCTCAAAATGTAACTTTGCAAGATCTTAATATTCATGGTTTTGCTGTAGAGGGAATTAAAGCAGGGCGTATCAGTAACTGGAGACTATTGAGGGTCAGGATAGCTGGCAATGGCTGGAGTGGTTGGGATGGTGATTTACAAGAAGATAGAGGTTCTTCAAATAGTGGAGAAATAAGATTCTCTCAAGTTACAATTGAATGGAATGGTTGTGTTGAAACCTATCCTGACAGACAGCCTTCATATTGCTGGGCTCAGTCAGCAGGTGGATATGGAGATGGAGTTGGGACAGGACGCACAGGAGGGCATTGGATCATTGAGGATTCTATCTTTCGCTATAATACTTCTGATGGATTAGATTTACTTTATGTAGGAGTAGGCATACCAAATACATTTGTAGAACTTCATCGTGTTCAAGCCTATGGAAATGCAGGAAACCAGATAAAAATTGGCGGACAGAGTTTAATAGATAATTCCCTTATCATCGGAAACTGCAACTACTTTACAGGTAAACCCTTTGCACCAGATATGGGTGATGTAAACTCTGGGGATGCCTGTCGTGCAGGAGGAGCAAGCGTTTCGTTGTCAGCAGGTCCTAACAATAAAAATTATGTAGTAAATAGCACAATAATTGGTGAGGGATGGGCAATGACAGAGATTTTATGTCAAACTAATGATTTTCCAGATGCTCCACCATGCAAAGGTAATGAGAGGCTTTATCTTGTAAATAATATCTTTTATGCATTTCCTAATGTAACAAAAGTTGGTGATTGGCCTGATCTAATTGGTGATGGAGACCCCGGTAAGTTCACCCGTCCTGAGACTATACATCACAATCTTTTTTATAGGGTTCAGATTGATGTGCCAGTTGGTGTTACGAATATAAATGCAGATCCATTATTTGTTCGTTTTAATGACATAAATAATATAGATGCTCATTTGAAGATTGGCAGTCCTGCCATTGATAGGGGATTAAATGTTGGTGAATTAGGGGGGCGAATTCCAAATTATGATTTAGAGGGAAAAGTTAGACCTGCTGGCGCAGGTGTAGACTTAGGTGCTTACGAGTTTTATCCATGATATCAATTTCACTTTATTTCAAGATAGTTAATCTATTTGAAAACTAAGATAACATGATATAATTTAAACTGAACAATGTCCAAGTCTTTTTATATAACAACATTAACTCTTTTTTTTGTAGGAATTTTTCTTTGGTTCTTTTATCCACCACCCAAACCTCCAATAAAAGTGGGATTGATGGTTTCTCTTACAGGAAGTTCACCTGACCTTGGCAGAGAGATAAGAGATGGTGCTTTTATGGCAGTAGAGGAAATTAACAATGGCGGAGGAATTAATGGTAGAAGGATAGAGTTGATTATAAAGGATAACATGGCTAATAGTGAGATAGCTAAAGAAAATTACTTAGAATTTTTAAATGAAGGCGTGACTGCAGTTATTGGTCCTGCAACAAGCACAATTGCAAGGGCACTTTTACCATTAATTAATGAGCATAAACTTCTTGCCATATCACCAACTGTTTCTGCCACTGAATTTACAGGAAAAGATGATTATTTCATAACACTTGAACCATGCAATAATAAGTTTGCCAGAGTTTTTGGAAAATATGTAAGAGAAAAAATCAAACCTAAAAAAACTTTAATTATGATAGATGAGAGAAATCCAGTTTATACAGGTGATTTTGCAGGCTCTTTCATTAATCAAATTAAAAAGATTTCTTCTATTTATACTTTAACCATTAGCGAGAAGGTTTCAGATTTTGATGAGTTAGTGAATCATGCATTAAGCTATAGACCTGACTTTGTATTAATTATAACGGATATATTTAATGCATCAATAATAATTCAAAAAATAAGAAGAATAAATAGTCATGTCCAATTGGGTATTGCACCATGGGCAAGATTTTATGGATTAGTTGTTTTTACAGGTCATTTTTCAGAAGGAGTTTTGAGCGTTGATTTTTATGATCAGTCAACAAAAAAATACATGGAATTCAAAGAAAAATTTATGAAAAAATTTGGCTATCCTCCTGATTCTTCAGTTATAAATGGATATAATGCCGTGATGATTATCAAAGAGGCAATTTTAAAATCTGCTAAATCAGGCTCTATCGGAGAAAACATTCTGAATTCTAAATTCAATCTTCCCTTAGGAGATATTAGCATAAACCAATATGGAGATTCTGAAATTGAACCTTTTGTAATAGTAATTAAAAATGGCATCTTTGAAAGGATAGAATCATGAGAATAGTTTTTAACTTTAAGAGTTTTATTTTCCTTTTACTATTTATCTTTAGCCTGTTTTTCCTTTTTTCTGTCAATGCAATAACATATATATTAACCAAGGTAGTCACAATTAAAGACAAACAGAATGCATACGAAGCCATAATTAGTAATTTTAGACAATACTTTGAAAAAACAATAATAGAAAATGAGAAATTTCTTGATTTGGCAATAAACATAATTGATAAAG
Organism: Thermodesulfovibrio aggregans; assembly: GCF_001514535.1. Classification (NCBI taxonomy): domain Bacteria; kingdom Pseudomonadati; phylum Nitrospirota; class Thermodesulfovibrionia; order Thermodesulfovibrionales; family Thermodesulfovibrionaceae; genus Thermodesulfovibrio; species Thermodesulfovibrio aggregans. The sequence continues at coordinate 1,209,515 of NZ_BCNO01000001.1, forward strand.
AGAAAAACTTAGAAAAAAAGAAAAACAAACTTAAGGAAATCATGAATTTATATCCTTTTGCTAAATATGTGATTGTTTTTGATAGAGAGGGTTTTATTAAAGAGATGTATCCTTTCAGACGAGATGCTTTAAATCTCTATATGGGAAATACTGCCCTTTTTAAAAATATTGAGAAAGCTAAATTCTCAGGTCCCTATGTTTTTTTATTTGATAGGAAGTCCTATTATGCTCAATCAAAAAAATTTGGTGATAGCTATGCCCTCATGCTTGTTGATATTCCGAATTTTAATAATTTTTTAAAAGAGTTAAATGAAAATGGTTATGTTTCTTTTATTGTTGATGAAGCAGGCAAAATTATAGCTCATTATGATGAGAAATATGTAAATGAGGGTGCTAACATAAAGATGTTAATCCCTAAATTAAATGAAATATCAGAGACCCAAGAACCAACTGAGTTTATAATGGATGGCGAAAAATATCTCTTATATTCAAAATTTTGCAACTGTTTATATAAATATATTTTTATTGGTAATAAATATGAAAAGGCTTTTGCAGAATATAATGCATTTAAAAAGCAGCTTTTTTCCCTTTTCATATTCTTTACCTTTTTATCACTTGGCTTGAGCTTGTTGATCTCTTCTTTTTTACAGAAACCTGTTTTAGAGTTATTTAGAATTATAAATAATATAAAAAAGCAAAACTATGATATAAAAGCCAAGCCATTATATTTTCAAGAAACCAATACTCTTGCTGAAAACATAATTGAAATGGGAAGGACAATTGCTGAAAGAGAGATGGAGTTGTCAAAACTTTTTGAAACATCAAGGGATGCAATTGTATTTTCTACTCTTGATGGAAAGCTTTTGAACATAAATCCTCAGGGACTTAAGATTTTTGGATATAAGGATAAAAATCAGATAGAGAGCGTTACTGATTTCTATTACAACATAGAAGACAGGAAGAGAATATTAGAAAAGATAATTAAAGAGGGATATGTTGAGAGTTTTGAAGTTAAATTAAAACGTGCTGATAGAAGCTTATTTTATGGTCTCATATCTTCGTCTCTTGTAAGAGATGAAAAAGGAAATCCTCTTTTTCTTATTTCTACTATAAAAGATATTACAGAAAAGATAAAAATGCAGGAACAGCTTTTTCAATCCCAGAAGATGGAAAGCATTGGTAGACTTGCAGGTAGCATTGCCCATGATCTCAACAATATGCTTACAGTTATTTCAAGTAATAATCAATTGATACAGCTTTACAACAAAGATAATGAGAAGATAAAGAAATATACAGAGGGAATAGCTAATGCAGTTGATAAAACAAAAGATTTCATAAAAAAACTTCTTGCCTTTTCAAGAAAACAGGTTTTTGAATTTGGCAGTTACGATATAAATGAGGTCATTAAAGAAGAGATAAAACTTCTCAAACCGACGATAAGAGAGGATATTATTTTTAGCTATACATTATACCCTGAACCTCTATATGTGAATCTTGACAGAACTCAGTTTACTCAAATTTTACTTAATCTCGTAGTAAATGCAATTGATGCAATGCCTAATGGAGGTGATATAAAAATTCAAGTTGAGAGAAAAAAAATAGACAGAGAGATATATAGAGTTTATTCTAATTTAAAAGAGGGGGATTTTGTCTGCATTAGTTTTTCCGATACAGGACATGGCATACCTGAGGAAATCAGGGATAAAATATTTGAGCCTTTTTTACTACAAAAGAAAAAGGTACAGGACTTGGGCTTTCAACTGTTTACAGCATTGTGGAACAACATAAAGGTTTTATTAATGTCTACAGCGAAGTAGGCGTAGGAACAACGTTTAAAATATATTTTCCTCTTGTTGAGACAAAAACAGAAAAAGTGGATTCAAAGATTGAAGAAATACAATTAGAGAAAAAGAGAATTCTTCTTGTGGAGGATCAGGATGAAGTAAGAGATGGAATAGAAGAGTTGTTAAATAAATACGGATTTGAGGTTCATTCAATTTCCTCTGCCTTAGAATTGCTTGAGCGTTTTGATGAATACAGAGATAAGTTTGACATTTGCCTTTCCGATATAATTATGCCTAAAATGAACGGAGTTGAACTTTACAGAAGATTAAAGAAAGTCAAGCCTGACATAAAGTTTATTTTCATGACTGGATACGCAAACAACATTGAACAGGTTAATGAACTTATAAAAGAAGGTTTAAGTTTACTTTCAAAACCTTTCACTATTCATGAATTTTTAGAAAAGATTAGACAACTTGACTAAGTAAAAATTTTTTAATCCTATATAGTTTAATCTAAATGAATCCATTGACAAATTCTTCATTTTTCTTTTATTTTAGTAAGTGCTTACATGCTGGTGATTTAAGGGGGCAGAATGAATATACTTAAAACATTTCTGATAATTTTTTGCTGTTTTCTTCTTTTTTCTTGTTCAAAGTCTTCTAAACAGAAACAGACTCCCTCAGTTCCGGTTGTTGTTGCTCAGGCATCAGTAAAGGATGTTCCAGTTCAGATTACAGCAGTAGGAAATGTGGAAGCCTACTCTTCAGTGACAATCAAATCAAGAGTTGAAGGACAGCTCATTAAAGCAAACTTTAAAGAAGGTGATGAAGTCCGGAAAGGGCAACTTCTTTTTGTTATTGATCCAAGACCATTTGAAGAAGCTGTAAGACAGGCTGAGGCAAATTTATTGAGAGATAAAGCTCAACTTGATTTTGCAAGGGCTGATCTTGAAAGATACGATGAACTTATAAAAGAAGGGCTTGTATCAAGGCAGCAGTATGAAAAAATTCGCACAAACTATGAATCTCTTAAAGCAACTGTAAAGGCAGATGAAGCAATCCTTAATAACGCAAGATTGCAACTAAGTTACTGTTATATCTACTCTCCTATTGATGGAAAAATCGGCTCCCTACTTGTTCATACCGGAAACATGATAAAAGCAAATGATACTCAGCTTGCGGTAATAAATCAGATTGTTCCAATATTTGTCCGTTTTTCAGTGCCAGAGCAGGAGCTTTTCAGAATTAAAAAGGCAATGTCTGAGGGAATGCTTAAAACTGAAGCTGTTGTTAAAGGTGTTGATGCAAGCTATACTGCACAGGGCAGGGTTGTGTTCATTGATAATGCTGTTGATGTGGCAACAGGGACAGTTAAGCTAAAGGCTGAGTTTCCAAATAAAGACAAGATGCTCTGGCCCGGACAGTTTGTCAATGTTGTTTTAACTCTTGGAGTAAAGAAAAACGCAGTTGTAATTCCATACAGAGCTGTTCAGACAGGTCAGAAAGGTCAGTATGTATGGGTTGTTAAAGATGATAAAACCGCTGAGATGAGGGAAGTTACAACAGGGCTTAAGTTTGGCGATGACGTTACAATTGAGAAAGGATTGAAACCAGGGGACACAGTTGTTATTGACGGACAGTTAAGGCTCACACCAGGAGCAAGGGTGGAGATTAAAAAGTAATGAATCTTTCCCAGATTTTTATTCAGCGTCCTATAATGACAACTCTCTTAATGGTGGCTATTGTTGTATTTGGTTTGGTGGGATATCGTTATCTTCCAATAGCTGAACTTCCAAATGTTGATTTTCCTACAATACTTGTATCAGCGAATCTTCCGGGTGCCTCTCCAGAGACAATGGCATCTGCTGTTGCAACTCCTCTTGAGAAAGAGTTTTCAACCATCTCAGGGTTAAAATCAATGAACTCGGTCAATGCAAAAGGTGTAACGCAAATAACACTGGAGTTTGATTTAAATAGAGATATAGATGCGGCAGCACAGGATGTGCAAACAGCAATTGCAAGGGCATCAAGGCAGCTTCCTTCAAACATGCCAACACCTCCAACTTATAATAAGGTTAATCCTGCTGATATGCCAATTCTTTATTTTGCAATAACTTCTCCCACAATGCCTCTTTATAAACTTCATGAATATGCTGACACACTTTTAGCACAGAACATCTCAATGGTAAATGGTGTAGCACAGGTTCAGATATTTGGCGCTCAAAAATATGCTGTGAGAGTAAGAATAGACCCTCAGAAAATTGCAAGCAGAGGAATAGGAATTGATGAGGTTGAACAGGCAATAAAAAAAGGAAATGTTGAACTTCCAACAGGAACACTTTATGGTAATTATCAGGCATTTACCATTGAGGCAACGGGTCAACTTTTCAATGCCTCCCAATACAATGAATTGATAATAAAAAGCAAAGAAGGCTCTCCTGTAAGAATTAAGGATATTGGTGAAGCTGTTGACAGTGTTGAAAATGATAAACTTGCTGCATGGTATGGAAGTGAAGGAAAACTTCAGAGAGCAATGGTTTTAGCAGTTTACAGACAACCAGGAACAAACACTGTTAAAGTAGCTGATGATGTAAAAAAGAAAGTAGAGGAGCTAAAAAAACAGATGCCAGCCTCTGTTTCGCTACATCTTCTTTATGACCGTTCTAAATCAATAAGAGAGTCTGTAAGAGATGTGCAGTTTACTCTGCTCTTTACTGTTTTTTTAGTGGTTATGGTTATATTTGTCTTTTTAAGAAGACTATCTGCGACTGTAATTCCCTCTGTTGCTCTGCCAATCTCAATAATTGGAACATTTGCTGTTATGTATCTTCTTGGATACAGCCTTGATAATCTCTCTCTCATGGCACTTACTCTTTCAATTGGTTTTTTAGTAGATGATGCCATTGTTATGCTTGAAAACATTGTAAGACACATTGAGAGGGGAGAAAAACCCTTTGAAGCAGCCTTAAATGGTTCAAGAGAAATATGGTTTACAATTCTATCTATGACACTGTCCCTTGTTGCAGTTTTCATTCCTGTTCTTTTCATGGGTGGAATTGTAGGAAGGCTTTTTAAAGAGTTTGCTGTGACAATCTCAGTTGCAATTTTGATTTCAGGACTGGTTTCTCTAACTCTTACACCAATGATGTGTAGTAGATTCCTTAGGGTGGAGGATCAAAAACATGGAAGGCTCTATTTAGCTTTAGAAAAAGGGTTTGAGTGGATGGTTAATGTTTATAAAGTAAGCTTGAGCTGGTCTTTGAAGCATCACAAATTGATGATGCTTGGTTCTGCAGTGATTTTGCTTCTTACGATTTATATTTTTGTCAAAATTCCAACAGGTTTTTTACCAAGTGAAGATAAAAGTCAGATTTTTATAATAACAGAAGCTTCAGAAGACATATCTTTTGACGAGATGGTAAGACATCAACTTCAACTGGCTAACATTGTTTTAAAAGAGCAAACAGTTAGAGCATTTATGACATCTGTTGGTCCTGGCCCTGCATCTCCTGCTCCGAATAATGCAAGAATGTTTATTCATCTAAAACCTCTTTCAGAAAGACCCCATGTTGATAAGTTAATAGAACAACTCAGACCCAAGCTTAATTCAATTCCCGGGCTTAAAGTATATCCTCAAAATCCTCCAACAATTCGTATAGGTGGAACTCTTACAAAAGCTCTATATCAGTTCACTCTTTCAGGAAGTGATCTTCAGGAACTCTATCACTATGCCCAGATTTTAGAGGGAAAAATGAAACAGATTCCAGTTATTCAGGACGTTTCATCCAATTTACAAATAAAAACTCCGCAACTGAATATAGAGATTGATAGAGCAAAGGCAGAGTCTCTTGGTGTTACCGCAGAGCAGATAGAAAATGCGCTCTGGAATGCCTTTGGAAGCAAATGGGTATCAACAATTTATGCTCCAAATAATCAGTATCAGGTTATTCTTGAGCTTAAGCCCGAGTATCAGAAAGATCCTTCAGCACTTTCAATGCTTTATATTCGCTCCTCAAAGGGAGAGCTTGTTCCTCTTAATTCTGTTGCCACTGTATCTGAGAGCATAGGTCCATTGACTGTAAATCATACAGGACAGCTTCCTTCAGTCACGATATCATTCAATCTTAAACCAGGAGTTTCACTTGGTGAAGCAGTAACAGAGATTCAAAAAGTTGCAAGAACAACTCTTCCAGATACGATAATGACAAGTTTTCAGGGTGCTGCTCAGGCGTTTAAAGAGTCTTTTGAGGGACTATGGTTTTTGCTGATTGTGGCAGTTTTTGTAGTATATTTAGTTCTGGGAATTCTCTATGAAAGCTTTATTCATCCTTTGACAATTCTTTCTGCCCTTCCTTTTGCAGGATTTGGAGCACTGGTTACATTGCTTGTCTTTGGAGTTGAATTAAACATCTATGCTTTCGTTGGAATAATAATGCTTATTGGACTTGTAAAGAAAAATGGAATTATGATGATAGACTTTGCCCTTCATGCCCAGAGAAATGAAGGTATGAAACCACAGGAAGCAATTTATAGCGCCTGCCTTATAAGGTTTCGTCCAATCATGATGACAACTGCTGCAGCACTTTTTGGAGCTCTGCCAATTGCACTTGGGATTGGAGCAGGTGGTGAGGTTCGTCAGCCCCTTGGACTGGCTGTTGTAGGAGGCTTGCTTTTTTCACAGATGTTGACTTTGTTTGTAACTCCGGTGTTTTATCTTTACATGGATAGGCTTCAGAGTTTTTTAAGAAGCAGAGAAAAATGATATAATTTTTATAAGTGTTTATGAACGAGAAACTTTATTACAAGGAAAATAACGCAGAGATAAGTAATGATGAATTTTTGACCACAGTTTATGCAAGAAAAACTCCTACAGCAAATAAGCTTAAAAAACACGGTTTCATTTTTGCCTGTACTAAAAAGAGTGAAAATGAGATGCTTTCAAAAAAAATAATTGTAACCGGGAAGCAATATGCTCATAAAATTTTTGCTGTTAGAGATGGAGATTATGTTTTTCTGTATAATCTTGATACTGACACTCTTTTAGGCACTTTTTTAGCAAGGGGAGAGCCATCATTTGATAGTTCATTGAAAATTTTTAATGGTAAATATCCCTATTACATTGCTGTTGAACCAGTTTCTGAGGTCAAAGAGATAAGAAATGCAAGTAAATTTTTTAATAAATTAAATATTTCTTGGAGAGATATTTTAAATGAAAATGGAGCGCTTTATCTAAGGTCTATTTTAGATAACATGATTTTTGTTTCATTGAATAAAGAAAAATTGATTGATGAAAATTACAGACCCCCAATTTTTTCTACAACATTTTGGGACTATCCATACCAGAGTTATGGCGATACACCAAAGGGAAATAATAAATATCCAGGTGTTACTCCAGCATTTATAATCTTTAACCTTATTTGGAGGTATACTGAACCTGGAGATTTAGTATGTGATCCAATGGCTGGCTCTGGAACTACTATTGATGTTTGCAGAGAAGAAAAAAGGAATATTATTGCATTTGATATTGTGCCTACAAGAAAAGATATAATACAGGCTGATGCCAGAAGTTTGCCTCTTAAGGACAATTCTATTGATATGATATTCATTGATTCACCTTATAGTGATAACATAAAATACAATCCACATCCTCTCAACATTGGAAATATCCCAGCAACTTCTGAAGAGTTCTTTGATGAACTTGAAAATGTAATGAGAGAGTGCTTTAGAGTCTTAAAAGAGGGAAAAATTTTAGCATGGCTTATTGGAGATCAATGGGCAAAAGGAGTGTTTGTTCCAGTAGGATTAAAAATTTATGAAAGACTTACAAAATATTTCAGCCCTGTTGATATAGTTTGTGTAGCAAGAAGAAATCAAGCTTCAAACACACCCTTTTGGCATAGTAAGGCAATAAAGCACAATTTTTATTTACGAGGGTTTAAGTATCTCATTATAGTTAAGAAAGATTCTTCAAATGATAAAAAAATAAGAAAACCAAAAATTAAGTGGAACACCTATGAAAGATGAGAAAACTAAATTTTTTACTGAGATCAAAAATAATATAAAAAAAGAGATAAAAGATAAAGGAATTGGGAGTCTATCGAAAATTTTAGAAAATTTTAGAGAAACTTACATAAAAGAAATTTCAAAGTTTGGTATTAAAGACACTGAACAAAGCTGGAAACCATTTAAGGGAAATCTGCTAGAAGAAATCATACTTGAAAATATATTTGTTGAAGTTGAAAAAGCAGGTTTAAAAGCTTTAAAAGGTAATAAATTAGAAAAAGAAGAAAGTAAGTTAAATGAATGTTTATCAAAAGTAAAAAGAAGCTTAGTGGTCGACTATGGCAAATTTGGTATGCACTTGCCAGATGCTGATGTCATTATTTTTAATCCTGAAGAGTGTAAAGCTTTAGCAGTTATTTCATCTAAATCGACATTAAGAGAGAGAGTTGCTCAAACTGGATATTGGTTTTTAAAGCTTAAAAGTAGCAGGTTAACAAAAAAGATAAAAGTTTTCTTTATCACCCTCGATGAAGATGGTGATTTAGTTGTTAAACATCCTGCTAAAAAAGGAAGAGCAATTGCTGAAATTGATACAGATGGCACATTTGTCATCACAAGCAAAACTATTGAAGAGAGCAGCAAGGTTAAAAAATTCGAAAAATTTTTAGAAGAAATAGAAAAATTAAAAAGTTAAAATTTTTAATTGGAGGTGGGTTATGGAAATCAAAGCAATAAAAGTTGAAATTCCTGAGGGATGTAACATTATACTTGGACAGACCCATTTCATAAAAACCGCTGAAGATCTTTATGAGATACTTGCAACCCATATTCCCCATGCTAAGTTTGCAGTTGCCTTTACAGAAGCATCTGGACCATGTCTTATCCGTTCTGAAGGAAATGATGAAGAGCTAAGACAGGCATGTATTCTGAATCTTCAAAACATAGGTGCTGGTCATGTATTCTGTATTCTCATGAAAGGTGCTTTCCCAATCAGTGTCTTGAATGCTATAAAGATGTGTCAGGAAGTATGCAGTATTTACTGTGCCACAGCAAATCCCCTTGAAGTTGTAGTTGCAGAAACCGAGCTCGGAAGAGGAATTCTTGGTGTTATTGACGGAGCAAGTCCAAAAGGAGTTGAAAAACCTGAAGACAGAGAGCACAGAAAAGAGTTTTTGAGAAAAATTAATTATAAACTTTAAGGAAGTCCCACCCCCTCAATTGGAGTTCCGCAGTTTTTACAGCGGGACTCCTTTATATTTATTTTGTTGATAAAAAATCCGAATCTCTCAATGAGAAGATTTTTACAATTAGGGCAGTAAGTATTTTCTCCTCCTTCCCCCGGAATATTACCAACATACACAAACTTGAGCCCCTCTTCAAAGCCAATGTTTCTTGCCTTTTTTAAGGTTTCCACAGGAGTTCTTGGTTTGTCTGTAAGTTGATATGTGGGATAAAACTGCGTTACATGCCATGGAATTGAAGGGTCAATTGATACGAGAAAACGGGCTGTATTTCTTAAAAATTCTTCTGAATCATTTAAATCAGGAATAATTAATGTCGTAACTTCAACCCATACTCCAAGTTCTTTAAGAAGTTTAATATTTTTCATTACAGGCTCAACCCTTGCACCACAGATTTTTTTGTAAAAATCGTCATCTCCTTTAAGGTCAACATTTATTGCATCAAGATATGGTGCGATGAATCTTAGAGCTTCCTCTGACATGTAACCATTGCTTACCCATACATTTTTAATCCCTTCTTTATGGGCTAAAACCATACAGTCGTAGGCAAACTCAAGGAAAATGGTTGGCTCAGTATAGGTATAGGAAATGCTCTTACAACCACTTGCTCTTGCCTCTTTTACAACATCCTCAGGTGTAAACTCCTCTCCAGGGATGTCTTTGTAAAGTTTCGGATATTGAGAGATTGTGTAGTTCTGGCAATGAAGACACCGAAAGTTGCATCCTACTGTAGCAATTGAATAGGATACAGAACCAGGATAGAAATGAAAAAGGGGCTTTTTTTCAATAGGGTCAATATGATAGGCAATTATTTTCCCATAAACAAGGCTATAAAGCTTTCCATCTCTGTTTTCTCTTACTCCGCAGATACCTCTTGCATCATTAGAGATTATACAATGGTGATTGCATAGTCCGCATTTCACCTTTCCATCAGAGAGTTTTTCATAAAATAAAGCTTCTTTCATGATTTTTTGCCTCTGCCTTTACCTCTGGGTTTTTCTTTTGAAGCTTTTTTGACTGCTCTTTTCCTTTTTGGTTTTTCCTCTGCTTCAGATGGTTCACAACATCCTGATATCTCTTCAGTTTGATATTTTGCTAAAACAATTCTTTCCGCTTCAAGCCAGTTATCAAGGTCTCTTCCAGGAATGCATCCGCTTTTAACATAAAGTTCATAGGCAACCTGCCTTATTTCCTCTTCAAGTTTTTCTCTGTCAATCATTTTTACACCTCCATTTCTTTTTTTAAGTATATCAAAAATTTCAATTTTTAGTAATGTCCCTGTGTGTTATAATCATTTGATGCAATATACAGTTGATTCAATAGGAGACATAAAAATCTGCCAGCCAAAAGAAGGTTATCGCTTTAGTGTAGATGCTTTAATTCTTGCTCACTTTGTAAATTTAAAGAGAGTTAATAAAATTTTAGATGTTGGTGCAGGAACAGGAGTAATTGGTATTATACTGGCAAAAAGATATCCTGAATCACATATTACAATGATAGAAATTCAACCAGAACTTGCAGAACTTGCTCAAATAAGTTGTGATTTAAACAATATTTCAGATAGAGTAAGAATCCTATGTGCCGATGCAAAAGATTTTAAAGAGTCCGATTACGATCTTGTAGTTACAAATCCACCATTCAGAAGACCTGGAACAGGTAAGATGAGTCCTCTGGAAGAAAAGGCTCTGGCAAGACACGAATTAAGTCTTACGATTAGAGACATTTCTCATATAGGGCAGAGAGTTTTAAGACATAGGGGAAGACTTTGTATGATTCACCTGCCAGAAAGACTTACTGAGATTATTAGAGTCATGGGAAGTTATTCTCTTGAAGTTAAGAGAATCCGTTTTGTTCATTCAAAACTACATACAGAGGCAAAAATGGTACTTATAGAGGCTGTAAAAGGCGGAAGGGTTGCTCTTAAGGTAGAGCCACCGCTTTTTATTTACACTGAAAACGGAGAATATACAGATGAAATGAAAAAAATATATGAATTTTTATGATTTTGATCATAAATTCCTTCCCATGTCATCTGATAGAATCAATTAAAGCAGTTGAAAAATTTTTCAAATGGAGGACAGAAAAATGATTAAAAGACCAATTGTTCAGATTGATGAAGATAAATGTGATGGATGCGGGCTTTGTGTTAATGCCTGTGCAGAGGGTGCTATTCAGATTGTTAATGGAAAGGCTAAACTGGTTAACGAAGTCTACTGTGATGGATTGGGTGCCTGTCTTGGAAGTTGTCCGAAGGGTGCTATAACTATTGTTGAAAGAGAAGCAAAACCTTTTGATGAAGAAGCAACCAAAAAGCATCTGGAATTTCTTAAAAAAACAGAATCACCACTTTGTGAATGTATGGCATTCGTTAAAAATCTTAAACTCAGTAACTGGCCTATTCAACTAAAACTTGTCTCTGTTAATGCTTCTTTCCTTAGAGGAGCAGATTTAGTGATTGCTGCAGACTGCACAGCCTTTTCATACAGGCTATTTCACGAAAACTTGCTGAAAGATAAAAAGTTACTCATTGCATGTCCCAAGCTTGATGATGCCTTATTCTACATTGAAAAACTTACAGAAATTTTCAAAGTAAATAATATTAAATCGGTAACTGTAGTAAGAATGACTGTTCCCTGTTGCGGAGGATTAAGCTGGATTGTAAAAGAAGCAATGAATAGGGCAGGGGTTAAAATTCCCTTTGAAGAAAAAGTAGTAGACATAGACGGAACGCTTAAAAATTGAAAAAATAAGATTTTCAAATAGTTAGTTTTTTATTGTAAAATTTAATCTATGCTTTTTTATTTACTCAGGCGATTCCTTTTGATGATTCCAATTCTTTTTGGTATCACCTTTATATGTTTTATCGTAATAAATCTTGCACCTGGCTCACCTGCAAGCTTTACTGAGGAATTATCACCAAAGGCTTCTCCAGAGGCTATGGAAGCTCTTAAAAAGCTTTACGGACTTGACAGACCAATTCATGAAAGATATTTAAACTGGCTCAGGATGGTTATTACAATGGATTTGGGAAAAAGTTTTGTCGATGGAAGACCGGTAAAAGAAAAAATTAAAGAAAGACTTCCAATTACTGTAACTCTTAATATGCTCTCACTTCTTCTTATACTTGTCGTTTCCATTCCAATTGGAGTTTACTCGGCCCTGAAACCGGGAAGCTTTTTTGACAGAGCTCTCACTGTTTTTGTATTTACCGGTTTTTCTGTGCCCACTTTCTGGATCGCTCTGCTTGCGATGATTGTTTTTGGTGTAAATCTTGGATTGCTTCCAATTTCTGGAATTCAAAGTATTGGTGCAGAGACATTGCCATTTCACGAGAGAATAATTGATTGGATTAAACATCTTATCTTACCTGTTACAATCATGTCCTTTGCAGGCCTTGCTGGAATGTCCCGATATACCCGTTCAAGTATGCTCGAGGTTCTGAGGCAGGATTTTATAAGAACAGCAAGGGCAAAGGGATTACCTGAAAGGGTTGTGATTATGAAACATGCCTTGAGAAATGCCTTACTACCTGTTGTGACTCTCTTAGGACTCGCAATTCCTGGACTTATTGGTGGAAGTGTTATATTTGAAAGCATTTTTTCAATTCCTGGAATGGGGCAACTTTTTTACGCTTCTGCCATGGCAAGGGATTATCCAACAATAATGGGAATATTGTTGATAGGTGCATTATTAACGCTGATTGGAAATCTTTTAGCAGATATTGCCTATTTCATAGTTGATCCAAGAATCAGGGTTAAAGGTGATGTTTAAGCTGATAGTTAAACGAATTTTAAGGAATCGCCTTGCAGTTGCTGGCTTAACATTTATTGGGTTTATATTTTTTATTGCTGTTTTTGCACCTTATATTGCTCCGTATGATCCATACAAAATCAATGTTTATAAGGTTCTTGAGCCACCTTCAACTGAACATCTTTTTGGCACAGATGAGCTTGGACGGGATGTTTTTTCGAGAATTATTTTTGGGGCAAGGATTTCTCTTAAAGTAGGATTTCTTGCCATGGGTATTGCTATTTTCACTGGAACAATACTTGGTGCAATAGCAGGATACTATGGAAGGTGGATTGATACAGTTATAATGAGAGTTGTTGATGTTATGCTCGCTTTTCCGACACTGTTTTTGATTTTAGCTGTGGTAGCTGTTCTGGAACCAAGCATTTACATAATTATGGTAGTGATTGGTCTTACTGGATGGATGGATGTGGCAAGGCTTGTAAGAGCAGAGGTTTTATCTTTAAAGGAAAGAGAGTTTGTTCTTGCTGCAAGGGCAATTGGAGCAGGTTCTGGTAGAATTATTTTTAAACATATTCTCCCAAATGCGATTTATCCTGTTATTGTTGCTGCGACTTTTTCTGTTGGTGGAGCAATATTAATTGAAAGTGGACTTAGTTTTCTCGGTCTCGGAATTCAACCACCAGAGCCAAGCTGGGGAGGGATTTTAAGTGTTGGCAAAGACTACATTACTGTTGCATGGTGGATGAGTTTATTTCCTGGCTTATCAATATTTTTAACTGTGCTGTCCTTTAATCTTTTAGGCGAAGCATTGAGGGATGCTCTTGATCCCAGACACTGGACAGAAGATTAAACAGCCTGAGTTGACAGTTGAAAATTAAAATAGGGCTCTTCCTCTAATTCGTAATATCCTGATTCAATAAGATGCTTTAAGAAATTTATATGAGCAGTATGTCCACCTTTTTCAATTATAAAGTGTCCTTTAATTGGATACCCAACTAAAGATAAATCACCGATTGCATCAAGAATTTTATGTCTAACAAATTCATCTCTGAATCTCAGTTTCCCTCCTACAACTCCTTTTTCATCAAGTACAAGAGCATTATCAAGAGAGCCTCCACGGGCAAAACCATTTTGAAGCAGATATTGTATATCTTTTAAAAACCCAAATGTTCTTGCAGGTGCTATCTCTCTCAGAAAGATTTGTTCGTTAATTTCAATTGAGAGAGATTGTTCTAAAATCAAAGGATGTTCATAAAAGATTTTATAGGTTATTTTAAATCCTTTGTATGGTTTAGCTACAATTCGTGAACGAGAGCTTTCATACAAAAAAGGCTTTGTTATCTTAAATAATGGTATTGTTTTTCCCTGTTTTGCAGTTCCTGTCTTCATAATGGTTTTTGCAAATTCAAGGGCACTACCATCAAGAACAGGAACTTCTGAGCCATCAATCTCTATGATAAGATTGGTTATTCCAAAGGCATATAGTGTGGCAAGAAGGTGTTCAACAGTTCTAATTTTTATTCCATCAATTCCTATGGTTGTTGCTAAAGATGTATCAATTACAAAAGGAAGTTTAGCCTTAACAGGAACGCCTTTGTCTGTTCTGTAAAAAACTATACCTGTATCCCTTTGAGCAGGAATAAGCTTTATATTAATCTTTTTTCCAGTATGTATTCCTATACCAGACAGGGTTATTTCTGATTTTATTGTTTTCTGAAAAGGCATCAAAGAAAAGTATACAAAAATAATGCCAGAATAAAATTGTTGATATTATTTGCTCAATAAAAATATTAATGTGGTTAAAAAGATACAGTCATGGAAAAAATAGAACATTCAATTTACTTCTCCACCTACAACTATCTCTGGGATTCTTATTGTTGGCATTCCATCTGTTACCGGAACTCCCTGAGAATTCTTACCGCAGGTTCCAATAGAAAATCCCAGATCACTGCCAACCATATCAATACTTTTTAAGATTTCCTGCCCGGTGCCAATCAGCAGTGCACCTCTTACAGGCTCTCCAATCATACCTTTTTCTATAAGATATCCTTCTTGAACCTCAAAAACAAACTCTCCATTAACAGTATTAACCTGTCCACCGCCCATTTTCTTAACAAAGAGCCCTTTGTCAACAGAGCGGATTATTTCTTCTGGAGAGTGTTTTCCGGGTGCAATAAAAGTATTACTCATTCTAGGGATCGGATAGTGTTCATAGGATTGTCTTCTTCCATTTCCTGTTGATGGCTTGCCTTCTTTCAAGGCAGTATATCTGTCATAAAGATAGTTAACAAGAACACCTTTTTCAATTAAAATTGTTTTCTGAGAGGGTGTTCCTTCATCATCAAAAACATAGGATCCTCTCATATTGGGAAGTGTGGGATCATCCACCACTGTTATTAATTCTGAGGCTATTTTTTCACCGATTTTTTCACTATAAACTGAAAGACCTTCCTGAACAAGGTCTGCTTCAAGTCCGTGCCCTACTGCTTCATGTATCATTGTTCCGCCTGCTTCTGAGGAAATTACAACAGGCATTCTTCCTCCCTGTATGCGCCTTGCCTTAAGCATCATAAGTGCTCTCTTTGCTGCTTTAAGGGCAATATCTTCCGGCGAAATTTCTTCAAAAAGTTCGGTTCCTTTTAATCCTCCTACTGCTTCATATCCTGTCTGAATAATTCCATTTTCAGAGGCTACAATTTGGACTAAAAAGAGTGTTTGAACTCTCTTTTCCTCAGTAAAATTTCCGAGTGAATTAGCTATTTTAATACTCTGAATAGTATCAGCATATAAGACTTTTACTTGTTTGATCTTTGTGCTTTCCTTCCATGATACTTCATTAGCTCTTTTTATAAAACCTGTCTTTTCTGATATGGTGATACTGTCTGGATTATTTTTTATAAAAAATTGAGTTGTTGGATTAACTTTTTTCAAGTTGATGTTTTTACTTGAATAGTTGCTTTTTAATGAAGAAATTAGTTCCTCAATTCCATTTTTTGTTAAATCGTTTGTATAGGCATAATATATTTTTCCTTCTTTAATTACTCTAACTCCCAATCCTTTATCAAAAACTGAAGAACACTTTTGGACTTTATTTTCTTCCATCTGAAGTTGAGTTGTATTTTTTTCTTCAAGGAATACATCAACATAATCACCGTCTAACTTAGTCAATATATCACTGAACAAATCCATCAATGCCTCCTTGTTTTGTTATTTTTCTAATATATCATTTTTTAGCAAAGTTCTAATATTTTGTTAAAATCATCATGGCTACTTTAGAGTTTGAATTTTGATAAACTATTGTGGTATTCTTTATTTTATGCTTAAGGATTACAAGGATACTCTTAACTTACCTCAGACAGAATTTCCTATGAAGGCGAATCTCGCTGAAAGGGAACCTGCTATTTTAAGGTTCTGGAAAGAAAACAGAATATATGAAAAACTTCAGGAGAAAAACAAAAACACAGGAGGAAGATGTTTTATTCTTCATGATGGTCCTCCCTATGCTAATGGTCATATTCATATCGGGCACGCATTGAATAAAATACTTAAAGATATAATTGTCAAATATCACTCAATGCTTGGACAGTACTGTCCCTTTGTTCCAGGATGGGATTGTCATGGACTGCCAATTGAGCTACAGGTAGATAAATCACTTGGCAAAGAAAAGGAAAGTATAGATATTTTTAAAAAGCGTCAGCTTTGCAGAGAATATGCTGAAAAATTTATCAATATTCAGAGAGAAGAGTTTATTCGTCTTGGAGTTTTTGGTTACTGGGATACTCCCTACATCACCATGTCCAATGACTATGAAGCAACAATTGTAAGAGAGTTCCTCACATTTGTTAAAAATGGTTATGTTTACAGAGGTAAAAAACCTGTTTACTGGTGTCCTTCCTGTGTAACAGCTCTGGCTGACGCAGAGGTTGAGTATGCTGATAAAGAGTCTCCGTCAGTTTTTGTTGCCTTTGAGGTAATTGATAAAGAAAGATTACCAGTTGAAGATTTGCCAGTATACATTGTAATATGGACAACAACTCCCTGGACTTTACCTGCCAATTTAGCACTGGCAGTACATCCAGATTTTGATTATGTGGGATTGAAAAGCCCAAAGGGTGTTTTAATAGTAGTTAAAGAAGCTATCAAGAATTTAAAAGACAAAGTTGAAATAGATGAGTCACCTCTTTTTGAGATTAAAGGTAAAGAGCTTGAGGGTATAAAAGCAAAGCATCCATTTATTGACAGAATCTCAGAGGTTGTGGTTGCTGACTTTGTTGAAACTGGTGAAGGAACAGGTGTTGTTCATATCGCTCCAGGACATGGTGAGGAAGACTATGAAGTTGGATTGAAATACGGGCTTGAAATATATGCACCTGTTGATGATAGAGGAAGATTCACAGATGATGTCCCTTATTTTGCAGGTGAGAATGTTTTTAAAGCGAATAAGGCAATAATAGAGCACATGAAAGAAAATGGCTCACTGCTCTGGCATGGCAGTATTACTCACTCTTATCCCCATTGCTGGAGATGTAAAAAGCCCATAATATTCAGAGCAACAACTCAGTGGTTTATTTCAATGACCCATGGTGACCTCCGTAAGCGAGCTCTTCAGGAGATAGATAAAGTAAGATGGATTCCTTCATGGGGTAGAGAAAGAATTTACTCAATGGTTGAGAGAAGGCCAGATTGGTGTCTTTCCCGTCAGAGAGCATGGGGAGTTCCGATTACGTTATTTGTCTGTAAAAAATGTGGCTATGTAGTTAAGGATGAAAAATTATTTGATAAAATTTGCGAACTTGTTGAGCAGGAAGGCTCTGATGTCTGGTTTAAACTGAATTTAGAAGATTTACTTCCCGATTATTCATGTCCAGAGTGTGGTTCAAAGGATTTTCAAAAGGAAAAAGATATTCTTGATGTATGGTTTGACTCAGGAGTAAGTCATGCTGCAGTTCTTGAGAGAGATCCAAGACTCAGCTGGCCTGCTGATATGTATCTTGAGGGAAGTGAT
The DNA here is from genome assembly GCF_001514535.1 of Thermodesulfovibrio aggregans. Lineage (NCBI taxonomy): Bacteria > Pseudomonadati > Nitrospirota > Thermodesulfovibrionia > Thermodesulfovibrionales > Thermodesulfovibrionaceae > Thermodesulfovibrio > Thermodesulfovibrio aggregans. The sequence continues at coordinate 1,227,301 of NZ_BCNO01000001.1, forward strand.
CAGCATAGGGGATGGTTCCAGAGTTCTTTGATTGCCTCGCTGGGAAATAAAGGGAAAGCACCTTATAAGATTGTTCTTACTCATGGATTTACAGTTGATGGACAGGGTAGAAAAATGTCCAAGTCACTGGGAAATGTAATAGCTCCACAGGAGATTATAAAAACTAATGGTGCTGATATTGTAAGACTGTGGGTTTCAGCAGAAGATTACAGGGATGACATAAAGCTTTCACAGGAAATTTTATCAAGACTTACAGAGGCATACAGAAAAATTAGAAACACATTGAGATATCTTCTTGGCAATATCTATGACTATGATGGCAGAGACTATTCAGCCTATCTTCTTGAGATAGATAGATGGGCAATGATGAGACTTCAAAAACTAATTAAAAAAGTAAGAGCAGCTTATGAAGATTTTGAGTTTCATCAGGTATTTCATGCAGTTCATAACTTCTGTGTTACTGATATGAGCGCCTTTTATCTTGATATTTTAAAAGACAGGCTCTATACATTTAAATCTGACTCCCTGGAAAGAAGGGCAGCACAATGGGTTTTATATAACATAGCAGAGTCTCTTATTAAACTGATTGCTCCAATTCTCTCATTTACAGCAGAAGAGGCATGGCAACATCTTCCATTTAAGAAAACTGAAAGCGTATTTTTAGAAAAAATGCCTGAGATAGAGGAGAGTTTTATAGATGAGAATCTTCAGCTCAGATGGGATAAATTGATTGAGATAAGGGATGAGGTTAATAGAGCTCTTGAGGTAAAAAGAAAGGAAAAATTCATAGGAAACTCTCTTGAAGCCAAGATAATACTATTTGTCAATGAAAAATTGAAGAGTTTTTTGGAATCCTATTATGATTTTTTACCAGCTCTATTTATTGTTTCCCAGGTAGAGTTAAAGAAATTAGAATCTACAGACACTGAATTTACTGTTACAGTGGAAAAGGCTGAAGGAGAGAAATGTCAGCGCTGTTGGAATTATTCTCCTATGGTTGGGAAACTCGAAGTTGCTGATGTATGCCAAAGATGTTATCATGTTCTCAAAAGTTCCTAAGGCTCTGGTTTTAATTTTACCTGTTCTTATATTTGATCAACTTACAAAATATCTTGCCATTAAGTTTTTAGCTCCATCTGGAGTAGTTAAGATCTTGCCTTTTTTTAATCTGGTTTATGTTGAAAATACAGGCACAGCCTTTGGAATGTTTAAATTTTTAAGTAATGAAATTTTTATTTTAATAGCTTTAGGTGCTACAGTGTTTCTTATTTATATGCATATTAAGGATCCTCAAAACTGGTTTATTTACTCACTTTTAGTTGCAGGAGCACTGGGAAATACTATTGATAGGATTATTTATGGTCATGTGATAGATTTTATAGACCTTCATCTGAGAGAGTTTCACTGGCCTGCTTTTAATGTAGCTGACTCAGCTATAACCATAGGAATTGTTCTTTTTCTTTACAAGAACCTGAAAAAATGAAAGTTTTTACCTATTCTGAAAAAGAAACAAAGATTTTAGGTAAAATGCTTGGAAGTTTTGTGCAAAAAGAGGGAATAAAAGTCATAGCTCTTTATGGAGAGATGGGAGCAGGTAAAACCGTTCTTACAAAAGGAATTGCTTCTGCCTTTGGAATAGATGAGAAAAATATTGCAAGCTCAAGTTTTGTGATAGTTTCTCACTATCCAGAATTTGATTTCTGTCATATTGACCTTTACAGACTTGATAATTTAAAGGATGAGGATATTGATTTATGGGAATACTTTGACAGTTGTACCTGTGTTATAGAATGGGCTGAGAGACTGAGTGAAATACCCGAAAATACTTTAAAAATTAAAATAGATTTGGTTACAGAGACAACAAGAGTTTTTAATATGGAGATGTAAATGTTTAAAAAGCTTTCAATTCTTTATAAAGAGAATGATAATTCGGCTCTTGAAACAGCTATTAAAGTTCAGGATTGGCTGAAAAATAAAGATGCAGAATGCATAATTTTTCACTCCGTTGGAGTTTTATCCAGTTTCAGTCATTCAGAAATAATGGCAATTCAGAACTCTGATACGGTCATTGTTCTTGGTGGAGATGGCACAATGCTCAGTGCTTCAAGACTTATTGGCGGGAAAAAAGTTCCAATAATTGGAATCAATATGGGTAAGCTTGGATTCATAACAGAGATTTCAAGAATTGATTTATTTGAAACTCTGGAACAGATATTTTCAGGTAATTATGAGATAGAAGAAAGAAGTATGATAAATGCCAAGATTCTGAGAGATGAAAAAATAATAAACGAATATCTTGGTCTCAATGACATTGTAATTGGTAAGGGTATAATGGCAAAAATTTCAGATTTTGATTTATTTATAAATAATCTTTATGTTTCAACAATAAAAGCTGATGGAGTAATAATATCTACCCCAACAGGCTCAACAGCTTATAATCTCTCTGCAGGAGGTCCTATTCTTTATCCTACACTAAAAGGCTTAGTATTTACCCCAATCTGTCCCCATACTCTAACTGTTAGACCTATTGTTTTACCCGATGATTTTATAATTGATGTAGTTATATCTACCCATGGGAAGGACATTTTTTTAACAGTAGATGGTCAGATCGGATTTCCTTTGCAGAAAAATGATAGAGTGAGATGTAGAATTGCTGAGGAAAAAACTTATCTGATAGCACCAGTTGGCAGAGATTATTTTAAGATTTTAAGAGACAAACTAAGATGGGGCGAGAGATAGACAAAGTAGTTGAGATACTCAATTTTTATAAAAATCTTGGATTTAAAGATTTACCTGAACAGTTCATTAATTCTTTACTGGAAAGACAATCACTAAACGTTTTAGCTTCAGATTATGATACATCTTCAGACCAAGAAAAACTCTCAATTGAAAAATTGAATGAACAAATCAGGAACTGCAAAAAATGTCCTCTGAGTAATTCAAGAACAAATCCTGTATGTGGTGAAGGTAGTATTACAGCAAAACTTATGTTTGTTGGTGAAGCTCCGGGTGTTGATGAGGATTTGCAGGGAAGACCTTTTGTGGGTGAGGCTGGTAAACTCTTAACAAGCCTTATTGAAAAAATGGGTTTTAAAAGGGAGGAGGTTTATATAACAAATACAGTGAAATGCCATCCTCCAATGAATAGAGATCCCTTTGAAACTGAAATATCTTCATGCTTTGAATATTTAAAAAAAGAAATTAAAATAGTTCTACCAAAAGTTATTATGACTCTCGGTAAAGTTGCAACATATACTTTAATGGGAATGCATGGGAAGCTTAAGGATTTACAGATATCTAAAATAAGAGGAAAGGTTTTCTTTTACGAGCAGATTCCTGTTATTCCCACATTTCATCCAGCTTATTTACTAAGAAACAGAAAAGACAAATGGCTTACATGGAATGATGCACAAGAAGCTCTAAGGAGGCTTAAATGAAAGTTTTATGGGCACCATGGAGGATTGAGTATATACTCGGGCAGAAAGAAAAGGGGTGTATATTCTGTGATAAACCCAAAGAGGACAGAGACAGAGATAATCTTATTCTTTACAGAGGCAAACTTTCTTTTATTATCATGAATAAATATCCTTACAGTTCAGGACATCTCATGGTAGTACCGTACAGGCATGTGCACAGTCTTGAAGAACTGAATAAAGAGGAACTTACAGAATGCATGGTTCTTACTGTTAAATGTCTGAAGTGTCTCAAAAAAGTAATGCATCCAGATGGATTCAATGTAGGACTCAATATTGGAGTAGTGGCTTCTGCAAGTATTGATGAACATCTTCACTGGCATATTGTACCACGCTGGGCAGGAGATGTTGGATTTATGACAATACTTGATGACATAAGAGTGGTACCAGAACACATCCTTGCAACCTATGACAAACTTTATCCATGCTTTAAGGAGGAAGAATAATGGAAATTGAGGAAAAAATCAAAAAAGCCTTTGAAGAGTCAATCAGAGTTAAAGAGCAATTTTTTAAGGAAAATATTAATTTGATTAAAGAAGTCTCAGAAATTATTGCAAAAACTCTTAATGAAGGTGGAAAAATTTTAATTTTTGGAAATGGTGGAAGTGCCACAGATGCATCTCATATTGCTGCAGAGTTTGTTAATAGATTCAAAAGAGAAAGACCAGGACTTCCAGCAATTGCCTTAAATACAGATATGGCTGTTATTACAGCTATAGCAAATGATTATGACTATTCAGAGATTTTTGCAAAACAGATTAAAGCATTGGGAAACTCTGGTGATATAGCAATTGGAATAAGTACATCAGGTTCATCAAGGAATGTTATTAAAGCAGTTGAGGTTGCAAAAAAAAGAGGACTCAAAACAATAGCTTTTACAAGCACTAAAGGTGAGAAACTGATTTCAAAGGTTGATTATGCCTTTGCTGTTCCATCAGAGGATACACCAAGAATTCAGGAAACCCACATTACTCTTGGGCACATTATATGCGAAGTTGTTGAGGATATCTTATTTGAGCTTCCGGCAACTAAAAAGAAAGTAAAACAATGACCATTATAGGAATTGATCCTGGTAGCAGACATTTTGGCTATGGAATTATTGATTCTGAGAAGATGAAATTAATAGATGCTGCTACTATCAACATACCTCTAAGTATGAGTTTACCAGGAAAGCTCAAGTATATATATGATCTTTTGTCAGAAGTTATTGATAGACACAATCCCTGCGAGATGGCCGTAGAGAAAATTTTTGCAGGTAAAAAAATTCCTTCTTCATTTATTCTTGGATATACAAGGGCAGTAGCTCTTTTAGCGGCAGCTCAAAAAAATATATCTGTTTATGAATACAGTTCCACAGAGATAAAAAAAGCACTTACAGGATATGGAAGAGCTCACAAAATTCAGGTTAAAAGCATGGTATATAACCTTCTTAATATTGATAGAAAAATTTCCTATGACTGTGCTGATGCTTTGGCTGTTGCAATATGCCATATCCATTCAAGAGAGTTCTTAAAAGTGTTAAAATAAATAAATGCTTGATTTTATAATAGGTAAAGCTGTTACTGTTAAACAGGACAGAGTTGTTGTTCAAACAGGTGGAATTGGCTATTCAATCAAAATACCAGTTAGACTATCCAGATACATAAACACAGATGAGGAAGTTCAGATTTACACTGCTTTGATTTTAAAGGAAGAATTAATAGAGATTTATGGATTTCTGGATAGTTCTGAAAGAGATCTATTTGAAAAGTTGATAAAAATTTCAGGTATTGGTCCAACGATGGCGATTAATATTCTTTCTACCTATGATAGAGAAACTCTTTTAAAAATAATTGAGGATGAGGATATAAAATCACTAAGTAAGATTCCAGGAGTTGGTAAGAAAACTGCTCAAAGAATTTTTCTTGAACTAAAAGGAGTTTTACCTTCATTAAAATACGAAAGAGATCAGAGATATGAAGATTTATTATCAGCTCTTGTAAGTTTGGGATATAAGAGATTGGAGGCAAAGGAAGTTCTTGAGAAGGTTTATAATAATGAAAAAGATGAAGCAACAATTATCAAAGAAGCTCTTAGCATTTTAACGGGGAAAGATGGAAAATAATGAGTTTTTAGACATAACGCTTAGACCAAGGACATTAAAAGAATTTATAGGTCAGAAGAAAATTAAAGAAAATATTGAAGTTTTTATAAAGGCTGCTCTTATAAGACAGGAACCTCTTGATCATGTTCTTTTCTGCGGACCTCCTGGTCTTGGAAAAACAACGCTTGCAACCGTAATAGCAAATGAACTTGGCGTAAATCTTAAAAGTACATCTGGGCCTGTTCTTGAAAGAGCAGGGGATGTTGCTGCAATTCTTACAAATCTCTCTGACAGAGATATTTTATTTATTGATGAAATTCACAGGCTTCCAAGAGTTGTTGAGGAAATTTTGTATCCTGCTATGGAGGATTTTACTCTTGATATAATTGTTGGTCAGGGACCTTCTGCTCGTTCAATAAAGATAAAACTTCCAAGATTTACACTTATAGGAGCTACAACAAGGACAGGATTAATTACATCTCCTCTAAGAGACCGATTTGGCGTTGTCTTCCGACTTGAGTTTTACAGTGCCGATGAACTTAAAGAGATTATAAGAAGATCATCAAAAATTTTGGGAATTTCAATAGAGGAAGATGCTGCAATGGAGATTGCAAGAAGGTCTCGCGGAACCCCAAGAATAGCAAATAGACTTCTTAAGAGAGTAAGAGATTTTGCTCAGGTTCAGGGTAAAGAAACAATAGATTTAACAGTAGCAAAAGAGGCTCTTGCTGCAATGGATGTTGACAGTTATGGACTTGATGAGATGGATAGAAAAATTCTTCTAACAATAATTGAGAAATTTAATGGTGGTCCTGCTGGTATTGAATCAATTGCAGCTTCTTTAAGAGAAGACAAGGATACAATTGAGGATGTTTATGAGCCCTATTTAATGCAGGAAGGCTTTATTGAGAGAACAGCAAGAGGCAGAGTTGCTACCCGTCTTGCCTATGAGGTTTTGAAAAAGAAGATTCCGGAGAGACTTTTTTAATGAAAATACTGCTTCATACATGCTGTAGCAACTGTGCTATTTATCCAATAGAGATTTTAACAGAGAAAGGATATGATGTTATTTTATTCTGGTATAATCCCAATATTCATCCCTACACTGAATACCGAGCAAGAATGCATTCTTTAAAAAAGCTTGAACAACTCTGGAATCTTAGAGTTATTTATGATGACAATTACAGAGAATTTTATAAGTTTTTAAGGGCTGTGGCAGGGAAAGAGAAAGAGAGATGCGAAATATGTTATAGAATGAGACTTGAAAGAACTGCAGAAAAAGCCAAGGAAATCGGAATTGAAAGATTTTCAACCACATTGTTGGTAAGCCCCTATCAAAAATTTGATAAAATAATAGAAATTGGAAACGAATTAAGTAGAGTTTTTGGTGTTAATTTTATCGGAGAAGACTTTAGAGAAGGTTTTAAAAAGGCAATGAAGAGCGCAGTTGAACTTGAACTCTACAGACAGAAATACTGTGGATGTATATATTCAGAAGCTGAAAGATACTTAAAGAGGATAAATTATGAATGAAATTGGAAAATTTTTGATTCTTATCGGAATAGTAACCATGGTAATTGGTTTACTGTTGATGATGGTGGGAAAAATCCCATTTATTGGTAGACTTCCGGGTGATATTATAATTGAGAAAAGAAACTTTGTATTCTATTTTCCACTAGGCACATCAGTTCTCTTAAGCATTATCCTCTCTTTAATATTTTATCTTTTGAGCAAAAAATGAGTATAATGAGGCTAATTTTATCAATTGTGATTATTGTATTTTTTAGTTTACCGGTCTATGGAATTGATAGAAATGATAAGTCATTTATTAGAGTTCTTTTAGGAGATGTAAGACCAAAGTTAAATGATTTAAAACACATAAAAAAAGTGGCATCAAAAGCGATCATAGATGGTTCAGTTTATTCTGGAGAAATTGAAATATGGAAAGGTTCTGAAGGCTATTTCCTTATAAATGTAGTTAATCTTGAGGATTATGTAAAGGGAGTTGTGACATCAGAAGTTGGAATTAATTGGCCTGAGGAAGCACTAAAAGCCCAGGCTGTTGCAGCAAGAACATATGCTGTGGCACAAATTATTCGTAATAGAGATAGAAATTTTTACGATGTTACATCATCTGTATTTCATCAGGTTTACAGACAAGATGAAGGTGCGGAACAGATAGAAAAAGCTGTTAGGGAAACAAAAGGGCAGATACTTACTTATGAAGGTCAGCCTATAATGGCTTTTTATCATGCCTGTAGCATAGGAAAAACTGAAAATCCAGAGGAAGTTTTCGGCAAAAATTATCCCTACTTAAAGTCTGTAGAAGTACCATCAACTCCTTCACCTTATACTTTATGGGAGAAAAAAATTTCATTTGATACTCTTAAAAAAGCTTTATCAATAGATAAAATATCAGATGTTAAAATAAAAAGTTACACCAGTACTGGAAGGGTAAAAGAACTTGAATTTAGTGATGGAAAGAATAAAAAAACAATAAGGACAACTGAATTAAGAAGAATTCTTCAGTGGACAGCAATTCCAAGCACTATGATCAATTCAGTAAAGGTTGAGGAAGATGGTGTAGTGTTTGAAGGATATGGATTTGGTCATGGAGTAGGGATGTGTCAGTGGTGTGCTTTTCAGATGGCACATGAAGGAAAAAATTATAAAGAAATACTTCAATATTTCTATCCTGGTACAGAAATAACTACAATCAATGAAAATAACTGAACTTGATTATCCATTACCTGCAGATTTAATAGCTCAGGAGCCTATATTAGAGAGAGATAAAGCCCGTCTTCTTGTCTTGCATAAAAAAACAGGACAGATAGAGCACAAAATTTTTTATGAAATTACCAATTATTTTCAAGAAGGTGATATGCTTATTATCAATAATACAAAGGTTATTCCTGCGAGACTTGTAGGGAGGAAACCAACAGGAGGAAAAATAGAAATTCTCCTCATCAAACAGAAGAAAGCTTTATCTAATGAGGTGGAATGGGAAATAATGACAAAAGGAAAATATGAAGGAGACGTTTTCATAGATGATATCAAAGCTGAAATAAGAATTAATTGCGATGGAAAAAAAATTATTTTTTCTATGAGTCCTCAGGATGTAAAAAAACTTTTAGATGAAAAAGGTTTTATGCCTCTACCACCATACATAAAAAGACAGCCCAGTCAGTCTGACAGACAGTATTATCAAACAGTTTATGCAAAAGCAAATGGTTCTATAGCTGCACCAACAGCAGGTCTTCATTTTACCGATGAACTTCTTAAGAATATAGCAAACAGAGGAGTTAAATTAAGAGAGATAACGCTTCATGTGGGTGTTGGAACTTTTAAACCAATTAAAGTAAAAAATTTAGAGGAACATAAAATGGATTCTGAATATTTTGAAATAGAAAAGTCACTTATAGAAGAAATATACCTGGTTAAAAAAGAAGGTAAAAAAATTTTTTCAGTTGGCACAACCACAACAAGGGCGTTAGAGGGTTATGCTTCTGAGGAGTACGAAGATATGGGAACCGATGATTTTAAAATAAGAGGACTGACTGATATTTTTATTTATCCAGGATATGAGTTTAAGATTGTTGATGCCTTGATTACAAATTTTCATCTGCCAAAATCAACTCCTCTTGCATTGGTTTATGCCTTTTGTGATTCTGAAAAGGTTAAAAAAGCATACATGGAAGCTGTTGAAAAAAGGTATAGATTTTTTTCTTATGGTGATGCTATGTTAATCTTATGAAACAAAAAAGTGAGGAACTTCTGGTGATAAGCAAGAAAGTCTTTTTTTTAATATTATTAGGAATTGCTTTTGTCGGAATTGTTATAGGCTATACCATTGGATATGTTACAACTCCTGTAAAGGAAATATATGTAAGCAAGACTGATGAGTCTGAAAAAACTGTTTTATCAACAACTGTTGGAACAGCCTTTGCCAACAGACAGGAAACTCCAAAGATAGAAGTTAAACAGGAGCAGACTAAACAGAGTGAGGAAAAAAGTTCAGGAAAGTCAAATACTGAAATTACAGAAAAACAACAGGAGAAAACATCTGCACAGATTGATAAAAATAAGCAAACTACAAGTTCTGAGCAGCAGATCAAGACAGAACAGGTAAAAAAATTTACAAAAGTCGCTAAATATAAAACTCATAAAAAAGCAGTTTATACAATTCAGCTTGGGGCATTTTCGGATATGGCAAATGTTTATGAATTACAGAAAAAATTAAAGGATTCAGGATATGATGCTTTTGTGGTAAAGGAAGATTTGTATAAATTGAGAATAGGGAAGTTTGAAAGATTTTCTCATGCCAAAAAACTATCACAACAATTGCATTCCAGAGGATTTGAAAACTTTATAGTTAAAATAAAAGGAGGTAAGCCATAGCACGCATATTAGAGCTTGATGAAGAAAGAGAATATCCCTTCATTCATGGAGGGTTAGACAAGATATTCAAACTGATAGAAGAGGTTTTAGATGTTACTCTAAGCATCAGGGGGAATAAACTAATTATTCAGGGTGAAAACGAAGAAGACATTAAAAAAGCTGAAAAAGTAATAGAAGACATAAGAGCTATTAACAGAGAGGGTTACATAGTTAAACCAGAAGATGTAATGCACTCTATTCAGAAAATTAAGGAAGATAAAGAGTTCTCAATAGTCAGTCTTTTCAAAGGTGGAATTCCTATCCCTTCCAAGAAGAGAGTTATCATTCCAAAAACACCAACTCAAAAAGAATATATGGAAGCTATGCTAAAATATGACATAGTTTTTGGAATAGGACCTGCAGGCACTGGGAAAACCTATCTCGCCATGGCTATGGCAATTCATTTTTTACTTACTAGGCAGGTATCAAGAATTGTACTTGTAAGACCGGCAGTCGAAGCAGGAGAAAAATTGGGATTTCTACCTGGAGCGATTGAAGAAAAAGTGAGCCCCTATCTAAGACCTCTTTATGATGCTCTTTATGACATGCTTGACCTTGACAGAGCATCAAAACTTATTGAAAAAGGTGCAATTGAAATAGCACCTCTTGCATTTATGAGAGGTAGAACACTTAATGATTCTTTTATTATTCTTGATGAAGCCCAAAATACGACAACAGAGCAGATGAAAATGTATCTTACAAGGCTTGGATTTGGGTCAAAAACTGTGATAACAGGAGATATTACACAGATAGATCTTCCTCCTCAGAAAGTATCTGGATTGGTAGAAGCATTAAAGATACTAAAAGACATTGAAGGAATAAAGGTAATATATTTTACTGACAAAGATGTCGTAAGACACAGACTTGTTCAGGAAATAATAAAGGCATATGAAAAATATGAAAGACACGACTCCACTTAAACCTGTCACTCCTGATAGATCTTACTTAAGAAAATTTATTGAAAAATTTAAATCTTCTCAAAACGGCAAGGACAAGAAAAAATTTATTGACATGGAGATATTGCCTTTTCTTATTGTTTTATCAGCTTTGAATGCCTTTTTACTTTATGATTTTAAATCGGAAATGACATTTTTGGGAAATTTTATCGTTATCTTCCTTCTTATTGTTTTTTTCTACAGAGACCTTATTAGATACAAACCTGCTTACCTTAAGAAGAAAAAAATGAAGACTTTACTTGTAACTTTAATGCTTTCAACATTGATTTTTATAAGAATATTTGACCACATATTTTCAGTTTTTTCCAAAGGATTAGGAATTGATGGTATGGTTATTCACACCTTTGCAATACCCTTTGCAATAGGTTCTGTGCTTGTGGTATTATTATTCGACTTCCATACTGCTATAACATTTTCTTTAATCCTCAGCTTAATGTCTGGAATATGGTTGAAAAGTTCTCTCATGCCTATTTATGTCTTTATCGGATGCCTTATCGGTGCATTTACTTTAATCAGATGCAAAAGAAGAACAGATATAATAAATGCAGGCATATACATTGCAATTGCTAACATAGTTAGTTCAATAGCTCTTCTTTTTATTATGGAAGAATTTAGTTTTTCAATGTTTTATTTTTCATCTCTTTTTTCTGTTATTAGTGGATTATCAGTATCAGCATTGTGTTTTCTTATTCTACCATTAATAGAAAAAGTTTTTAATGTAACAACTCCATTGAGTCTTATTGAACTACTTGATATTGATCATCCTCTACTGAAACAACTTTCAGTCGAAGCTCCTGGAACTTATCATCATAGCATGATAGTTGGTTCTCTTGCAGAAGCAGCAGCTGAGGTTGTGGGAGTTAATCCTTTGCTTGCAAAGGTAGCTTCCTATTATCACGATATAGGTAAAATCAGAATGCCCGAGTATTTCGTTGAAAATCAGACAGGATGTATAAGTAAACATGAAAAACTTAAACCTCATCTTAGCAGCATGATTATAATTTCTCATGTAAAAGACGGGGTTGAACTTGCAGAAGAATATAATCTTCCTGAAACCATAAAAGATGTAATCCAGCAACATCATGGAACAGCACTTGTTACATATTTTTATCAAAAGGCTTTAAAAGAGATGGAAACTCCTCCATCTGAACAGGATTATCGATATCCAGGTCCAAAACCACAAACAAAACTGGCAGCTTTAGTTATGCTTGCAGATGCAGTAGAGGCTGCATCAAGAACGCTTGATGATCCAACGCCTGCAAGAATTTCAGGACTCGTAGATAAAATAATTAAAAACATATTCCTTGATGGACAGCTTGATGAATGTGAAATTACATTGAAAGACCTAAGTGAGATAAAAAGAAAGTTTGAATTTATTCTTACAGGGATATTCCACAGAAGAATCTCCTATCCAGAACCTGTGAAAGAAAAATCTACATGAAAGTATCAGTAGAAGTCATCAACAGACAGAGAAAAATCATAGTTTCATCCCGAAGAGTGATAAATTTAGTAAAAAAAATACTCAAGTTCTTATATGAAGTTAAAAATAAAAATCTATTCAAACTAACAGGGGAAAATTCAACCATGCTTTCCGTATCAGTAATATTTGTTGGAGAGAGAAAAATGAAAGAACTCAATTTCAGATACAGAGGTAAAAAATCAACCACTGATGTTCTATCCTTTCCCTATTTAGAAGAGGAACCTTCAGGTAGTTTATTTCTCGGAGAGATTATCATTGATCCGAAAAAAGTTTTATCTCAGGCAAAACAGTACAATGTAAACTTCTCACAGGAACTTGATAGAATCCTGGTTCATGGCATTCTTCACCTTATAGGCTATGACCATGAAGGCTCTGCCTATGAAGCAAGAAAAATGCGCAAGCTTGAAGAAAAGATTCTGAGTTTTTTACAGTCCTAATTCTTCAGGTACTCCAATTCTTCCAAGCACTCCGCTTGCAGCTGCCACAGCAGGAGAACTCAAATAAACTTCGCTTTCAGGATGTCCCATTCTTCCTACAAAGTTTCTGTTTGTAGTAGCTATTGCCCTTTCTCCTTTTGCAAGGATTCCCATATGTCCTCCAAGGCATGGACCACATGTTGGAGGAGAGACCACTGCTTGAGCTTCTATGAATATTTCTATTAATCCCTCTTTTAGTGCTTCCATGTAAATAAGCTGTGTTGCAGGAATTATTATCATTCTCACCTCTGGATGAACTTTCCTTCCTTTAAGAACTGCTGCTGCTTCTCTCAGGTCTTCAAGTCTTCCATTTGTGCATGAACCAATTACAACCTGGTCAATTTTTATGTGAGTGAGTTCCTTTGCTGGTTTTACATTTGATGGAAGATGAGGACAGGCAACCATCGGTGAAATTTTTGAGCAGTCATACTCTCTTACCTCTGCATATTGTGCATCAGGGTCTGAATTGTAGATTTTATAAGCTCTTTTAGCTCGCCCTTTTACATATTCCTCTGTAATTTTATCAGGAACAATGATGCCAGCCTTTGCACCTGCTTCAATTGCCATGTTACACATTGTAAATCTTCCAGCCATTGGCATTCTGTCAATAACTTCACCGGTAAACTCCATCGCCATGTATGAAGCTCCGTCAACTCCAATGTCTCCAATTGTATAAAGAATTAAATCTTTTCCACCCACCCATCTTTGAAGACTTCCATAGTAAATAAACTTTATAGTTTCAGGCACTTTAAACCAGCATTCACCAGTAGCCATTGCAACAGCTGCATCAGTTGAACCAACACCTGTTGCAAAAGCTCCAAGCGCTCCATAGGTGCATGTATGACTGTCTGCTCCAATTACAAGATCACCTGGAAGTACCAATCCCTGCTCAGGTAAAAGAGCATGTTCAATACCAACTCTTCCAATTTCAAAGTAGTGTTTGATTTTGTATTTATATGCAAACTCTCTAAGCATCTTACACTGCTCAGCAGCTTTTATATCTTTTTGAGGAGTAAAGTGATCAGGCACAAGAGCTATTTTTTCTCTGTCAAAAACATCCTTTAGTCCAAGCTTTTCAAACTCCTTTATAGCAATAGGAGCTGTAATATCATTGGCAAGAACAAGATCAACCTTTGCATTTATTATTTCACCGGCAGAGACTTCTTTTTTTCCAGCATGATCTGCAAGAATTTTTTCAGCTATTGTCATTCCCATAGACTTCCTCCTTTTTATCCTTTATAGAATTTAATTATTGCACAAAATGGGCTCTTTAATCAAAAATAAAGTGTGGATAACTTAAAGAATACACTTGAAAAACTATATTATTCTTTTGATTTTAAAAGCGCCATTGAGCATGATCCAATTAAATTTCCAAAAAGATATAATGAACCCATTGATATTGAAGTTTCTGCCTTTGTCTCAACAGCTTTTGCCTATGGAAATATTAAGTGTTTCTGTAGTTTCCTTGAAGAACTATTCAAAATCATGGGTAAGTCTCCTTCAGATTTTATCATGAATTTTAAACCTCAGTGGTTAATAAAAAAACTGAACAAAAAATATAGATTCAGCTCTATTCATGATATTGTGGCTTTTTTATTTATTCTTAAGAGTTTGCTTAAAAAAGAGAATTCTCTGGAAAAATTTTTTATAAATAGTTCGTCAAAGTTTCAAAATCCCACAGTTGGTAAAATTTCAAACTTTGTTCAGAAAGCTTTACAAATTAATTTAACCCCTGTTTACGGAAGAGATATAAAAACCGCAGGTTTGCTTCACTTCTTTCCATCTCCTGAAAAGGGAAGTCCCTGTAAAAGAATTAATCTTTTTTTAAGATGGATGGTAAGAGCTGAAGATATTGATTTTGGATTGTGGAAAACTATAAAACCATCAGAGTTAATTATTCCACTTGATGTGCATGTATTAAGGGTTTCAAGGAGGATTGGACTAACCAGAAGAAACTCTCAAAACATAAAAACCGCTCAGGATATTACAGAATCTTTAAGAAAGATAAATCCCTCAGACCCTTTAAAATACGACTTTGTTCTCTGTCACGGAGACATTAATAGGTTGATTTAATTACTGCTTTTAGAAGTGACACTGACCATGAAATCTGCTCAATAAGTTCCTCTTCATTGGGCATTCTTTTTTCTTTGTAACATTGATTTGCAATTTTTATCGCTGAATTTGCAATTTTTGAAATTTCCTTCTTTAAATCTTCTGAGTTTGAGATAGCTATTTCTTTTATTGCCTTATTGATCTTTTCCTCTGTTTGACTGCTTCCAATGTAAACATCAAAGGCTTCGTCAAATTTTATATGGTATTCTTTGTTAAAATTCCCTTCATCAAAATATATTTTTCCGTCGCTTGCAGGATTGTCTCCATAGGGAAAATTATGCAAAGGTTGAGAAAGATCACCTATGTAGTGAGCAATTGTGACAAGATAGTATTCATAGGCAAGCCTGTTGTCAGGCTTGTTTTTATCAAGAGATTTCATTTTTTCGTATAGATTCACTATTTTCCAGTAAAGAACACCTGCCTGATGGGGTAGCAGAATTTTTAAGTTTCTTCCATCAATGTTGACTATTACCTCTTTAACAGTATATTTATCAATGTATTCTGGTGTGATGACCGTGCCAGGTGCAGCATCATGATAGTGCATTGGTGCAAGAAGATCATAGTTTTCATCACGGATTATATCCGGCATGCATGCAGCCTCTGGAATCCTTATTCCTGCTTTTTTAGCTATGTATGCATGGGTAAAGCAGTCCCACGCATAGGAGTTTGAAAAAGAAAAGAAGAGGATGAGAAAAAAAGTCATATAATTAATATAAAATTTTCTCATCCTCTTGTCTCCTTAGTTATAGTTTATACTGAAGTTGCCATCTTATGAAAGTGGCATTTTTAGCTTTGTCAGAGTAAAAGTCTCCAGGTTCAAAATACTCAACCTGAAGCATTCCATCAAGGTTTTTTGTGAATTTGTAAGTTCCGATAATTGCCCAGAGATCTCCTCTATTTTTACCACTATTGGAGAACATATCCTTGTAAGTGCCAGAGGTTATGTTTGTTTTTTCATCAGCCCAGAGATGCTGATAGGAAAGGATTATTCCAAGGTCTTTCGTTGGATTTAATTTAAGTTTTGTAACAAGGGCTTTTATATTTGTCCAGTAACCTGGAATTGGTCCGCCTTTTCCTGCTGTTTCAGGAATTAATGTATAGATTAGTAACTCATTCCACTGGGGAGCCCTTGAAAACAGAGGATTAAAGCCTTCATCTTTGGTTGTGTCAGTTTTATCGCCTGACAGGTAAACATAGCCTGCTTCAAGGTAGGGCTTTACTGGGCAGTTTTTAAATTCATATCCTGCGAAGATATAGCCTCCAAGTCCTCTTATACTGTTTCCACTTGCAGTGTATTTTCCTATCTGCCTTGCCAATTCGCCTCTCAATGAAAAATCACTCAGTTTAAATACTGCTCTCATACCGAATGTGTTGATGTATTTTTCATCTATACCTATATATTCATCTTCTTTTTTGTAGATGTAGTAAGGCTCTATATTTAACCATTCAGATACTTTATTTCTACCATAAATCCAGAATCCCTGCTCATTGGAGGCTGTAAGTCTTTTTTTATGGTTTATGTATAAACGCCCCCTATCTGCTCTATCGTAATAGGCAGGATGCAGACTCGGAAGATACTGATCTGTTTTAGGGTCTGAAACATAAACAAGATCAACCGTATGACCATCTGCAATCAAAACAGAAGCTTTCACTGCATTGAAATAAAATGTTCTTGAACCATCTCCTGGTGTTCCATCAAGAATGAGAAATCCCTCTCCGTACATGTCTGCTCCTAAGAAATCCTGCCTACCAATGCGAAAGTTTACAGGTAAGTCAAAAGGTTTTTTAATATCAATGTAGAGGTTGTCAACTATCACCTCATCCTGGTCAAACCTCTTTCTGTTTTTTCCATCATCAAGAGTTAAACGAAATGGACCTGTATAATACTTTGGTTCTGTTGCCAATCTTAGATAAAATCTGAGATTGTCATTGAACTTAACATTATCCCATAGCTGAATTCTCAATCTGAAAAAGTTTCTGTCAGGTTGAGCATCCCGTGCTGTCCCCAAAGATACAACATTATCCCAGATTTCCTGTCTTAATCTTAAAGATGCACCCGGTTCATTTTCAATGGCAAAGGATAAAGAAAAGAAACTGAAGAGAAAAGTCAGACTTAGTAAAAATCTCCAAAGTTGCTTCATATAACCCCCCTAATTTATAAAAATGAAAAAAATTATACCATATATCAAAAAAATTTTTTACCAATTTTTTACCATTTGTTGTAAAATTTAAAAAACATTCCTTAGGAGGTGTTCCATGAGAGAAGAAGAGATCATTGAAGTTCTCAAAAGAGAAAATGAAGAATTTCGTAAGCTTTACGAGGAACACAGGCATCTTGACAGTCTTCTTGACGAGATGAACAAAAAACCTTATCTAACTCCCGAAGAGGAAATTGAGAAAAAAAGAATGCAGAAAGAAAAACTTTACAAAAAAGATAAAATGGCTGAAATGATAAGACAATACAAATCCAAACTTGCAAAGGAGGCAACTCAGTGAGAAGTGACAGTATAAAAAAAGGTCTTGAAAGAACTCCTCACAGAGCTCTCCTCTATGCAACAGGGATACCAAAATCAGAGATGAAAAAACCATTTATCGGCGTTGCAACAAGTTTTACCGACATAATACCCGGACATATTTCAATGAATGAACTGGGAAGATTTATAGAAAAAGGAATTCATACTGGCGGGGGCTATCCATTTTTCTTTGGCATCCCTGGAATTTGTGACGGAATTGCGATGGGACATAAGGGAATGAAGTATTCTCTGCCATCAAGAGAGCTAATTGCAGATATAATTGAATGCATTGTTGAAGCTCATCAGTTTGATGGAATAGTGCTTCTTACAAACTGTGATAAAATCACCCCAGGAATGCTCATGGCTGCTGCAAGGCTTGATATTCCCGCAATAGTGCTTACAGCAGGACCAATGCTTGCAGGATACTATAAGGGTCAGAGAAGAAACCTTACTACTGATACCTTTGAAGCTGTTGGAAAGTTTAAAAAAGGACTTTTGACAGAACAGGACATTCAAGCACTTGAACTATGTGCATGTCCAACTGCTGGTTCCTGTCAGGGAATGTACACGGCAAATACTATGGCATGTATAACTGAAGCACTTGGAATGAGCCTTCCAGGTGTTGGAGCAACTCCGGCAGTCATGTCTGAAAAGCGCAGGCTTGCTTTTGAAACCGGTGTAAAAATTGTTGAACTGGTCAAAAATAGAATTACAGCAAGAAAAATACTTACAAAAGAAGCTTTCTACAATGCCATTACAGTTGACATGGCACTCGGTGGCTCCACCAATACAGTGCTTCATATAAAAGCTATTGCCAATGAGGCAGGAATTGAACTTCCTCTTGAGATTTTTGATGAAGTAAGCAGAAAAACTCCTCACATTGTAAACATAATTCCCTCAGGAGAACATTACATGGAAGACCTTTACAGAGCTGGTGGTATTCCTGCTGTTCTTCATAGACTTAAAGATAAAATCTATTCAAATCCAACAGTTTCAGGCATTGACATAAAAGAGATTGCCAGAAAAGCTCAGATCTTTGATGAAGATGTAGTTCGTCCAATTGAAAAAGCCTATCATAAAGAAGGAGGAGTGGCGATTCTTAAAGGAAATCTTGCACCTGATGGTGCGGTGGTTAAGCAAACTGCTGTCTCGCCAAAAATGCTTAAATTTGAAGGAACTGCCCGGTGTTTTGACTCTGAAGAAGATGCAATGAAAGCAATTCTTGATGGAAAAATCAAAGAAGGAGATGTAATTGTAATAAGATACGAAGGACCTTCTGGTGGTCCTGGAATGAGGGAGATGCTTTCTCCAACAAGTGCGATCACTGGAATGGGACTTAATGAATCTGTTGCTTTGATTACTGATGGAAGATTTTCAGGAGGAACCAGAGGACCATGTATTGGACATGTCTCACCAGAGGCAGCTCAGGGAGGTCCTATTGCTTTGTTGAAAGATGGTGACAGAATTTTAATTGATATTCCCAAAAGAAAGCTTGAGGTTAAACTTTCAGAAAGCGAACTTAAAAAGAGAGCTAAAGAGTGGAAGCCACCAAAACCAAAGATAAAGAAGGGATACCTTTTAAGATATGCTCGAATGGTAAGCTCAGCTGACAAAGGAGCAATACTTGAGTAAGGGACTTGAATAAACTTTGATTTTTTTTGTATCTTAAATATAGCCGGAGTGGCGGAACTGGTAGACGCAAGGGACTTAAAATCCCTCGGAGGGCGACCTCCGTACGAGTTCGAGTCTCGTCTCCGGCATTTATTTTTGTCTGGAGGTTATAGTGATTAAAAAAGCAGTCCTTCCTGTGGCAGGTCTTGGTACAAGATTTCTTCCAGCAACAAAGGCATCACCAAAAGAAATGCTTCCTATAATAGATAAACCTCTTATTCAATATGCTGTAGAAGAGGCAATAAAAGCAGGAATTGAGGAATTTTTATTCATTACAGGAAAACACAAAAGAGCGATTGAAGATCATTTTGACAAAGCCTATGAATTGGAAGAAAGGCTTAAGGCTTCAGGAAAATATGATCTTGTTGAGAAAATTAATAGTTTTGAAAATTACAACTTTGTTTTTATAAGGCAGAAAGAACCAAAGGGTCTTGGAGATGCTATTTTGTGTGCCAGGTCATTTGTTAAAGATGAACCTTTTGTGGTAATTCTCAGTGATGATTTAATTGATCCTGACTATCCTCTTTTAAATGAGATGCTCAAGATTTATGAAGATAAAAAAGCTCCAGTTATAGCTCTTGAAGAGGTTCCTCTGAGTGAAGTTTCAAGGTATGGAATAGTTTCAGGTAAAAAGATTAATGGATATTATGTTATTGATAATTTAGTAGAAAAACCCAAGCCTCAGGATGCACCTTCCAACTTTGCAATAATAGGTAGATATATTTTAACACCTCAAATATTTAAATATCTTGAACAGGTAAAACCTGATAAAAAAGGAGAAGTTCAACTAACTGATGCTTTAAGACTGCTTTTAAATGAAACAAAGATATACGGGGTGGTAATTAAAGGAAAAAGGTATGATGCAGGAGAAAAGCTTGGTTATTTAAAAACAATAGTAGAATTCGCCTTAAAAGATCCTGAAATTTCCTCTAATTTTAAAGCGTTTCTTAAAGAAAAACTTTCAAGTTCAATTTGTTAAAAATTTTTCGAAAAATGCCAAAATTTTTCCAAAAACTGTTAAAATTAAAATAAATATTAAAAATTTTATTCCCAGTAGGAGGAAAAAATGGATGAGATAAAAAAAGAAGATAAAGAACAAAACAATGAACAAAACAACGAAAAACAGGACAATAAAGAAATAGAGATTCCTGAACAACTTCCTGTTCTTGCAGTAAGAGACATTGTAATTTTTCCGTATATGATAATTCCTCTTTTTGTTGGTAGAGATATTTCTGTTAAAGCTGTTGAGCATGCTTTGAATACAAATAGGCTTATTCTTTTGCTTACTCAGAAAGATTTTAATATTGAAATTCCTGAACCTTCGGATCTTTACAATATTGGGACAATATGCATGATCATGCGAATGTTAAGACTTCCTGATGGAAGATTAAAAATTCTTGTTCAAGGGCTTTCCAAGGCAAAAGCAATAGAGTTTTCTCAATCAGAAGGTTTTTATCTTGCAAAAATAGAGAGAATTGAAGATATTCAGCTAAAAGAAATTACTCTTGAACATGAAGCAATGGTAAGAACAGTTAAGGAACAGCTTGAAAAAGCCATATCACTTGGTAAAAACATACCTCCAGACGCTATGGTTATAATTGAAAATATTGATGAACCAGGAAGACTTGCAGACCTTATTGCTTCAAATCTTGGATTAAAGAGTTCTGAAGCACAGCAAATACTTGAAATTACAGATCCTTTTGAAAGATTAAATAAAGTAAGAGAAATTCTTAACAGAGAAATTCAACTACTTACGATTCAGCAAAAGATTAAAAAAGAAGCAAAAGATGAGATTGATAGAACGCAGAGGGAATATTTTTTAAGAGAACAGCTTAAGGCAATTCAAAAAGAGCTTGGAGATATTGATGAAAAGGCTGAAGAGATAAATGAATTTAGAAAAAAGATTGAAGAAGCAAAAATGCCTGAAAAAGTTAAAGAAGAAGCTGAAAAACAGCTTAAAAGACTTGAAAGAATGCATCCTGAAGCTGCTGAGTCAGCGGTTGTTAGAACATATCTTGAGTGGCTTACAGAACTGCCATGGTCACGGTCAACTCAAGACAGGCTTGATATAAAAGCGGCAAAAGAAGTTCTTGATAAAGACCATTATGATCTTGAAAAAGTTAAAGAGAGAATACTTGAGTATCTAAGCGTGAGAAAATTAAAAGAGAAAATGAAAGGACCGATTCTTTGCTTTATAGGTCCTCCAGGAGTTGGAAAGACATCCTTAGGACGTTCAATTGCAAAAGCTCTCGGAAGAGAGTTTGTTAGAATTTCTCTTGGTGGAGTAAGAGATGAGGCAGAAATAAGAGGACACAGAAGGACCTATGTTGGTGCTCTACCTGGTAGAATAATTCAGGGAATCAGGCAGGCTGGGACAAATAATCCTGTATTTATGCTTGATGAAATAGATAAACTTGGAATGGACTTTAGAGGAGATCCTTCTTCAGCACTTCTTGAAGTGCTTGATCCTGAACAAAACAATAGTTTTGTTGACCACTATCTTGCTGTTCCCTTTGATTTAAGCAACGTTATGTTTATATGCACCGGAAATGTTGCTGATACAATTCCCTCAGCTTTAAGGGATAGAATGGAGATTATTTATCTTTCAGGTTACACAGAGGAAGAGAAACTTCAAATTGCCAAAAAATATCTAATTCCAAAACAGCTTGAAGAACATGGGCTCAGTTCTTCAATAATGAAAATCAGTGATAAGGCAATAAGATATATAATTACCCATTACACAAGGGAGGCAGGAGTAAGAAATCTTGAAAGAGAGATAGCAAATCTTTGCAGAAAAGTAGCTAAATACATTGCAGAAGGGAAAAAGAAAAAGTTTTATATAACACCTCAAAAAGTATCCAAATTTCTTGGTGCACCCAAGTATCTTCCTGAGGAGGAACTTAAAAAAGAAGAGGTTGGAGTTGCAACAGGTCTTGCGTGGACAGAGGCAGGCGGAGATGTTATCTATGTTGAGGCAACAATTATGAAAGGGAAGGGTAACCTGATTCTTACAGGACAGCTTGGAGATGTTATGAAAGAGTCTGCTCAGGCAGCGTTAAGCTATGTAAAATCAAAGGCAAAGGAATTAAATATAGATGAAAAGCTTTTCAGCACAATGGATTTACATATTCATGTTCCTGCCGGTGCTATCCCTAAGGATGGTCCATCTGCAGGAATTACAATGGCTTCAGCAATTGCCTCAGTTTTCACCGGTAAACCATTGAGAAAAGATGTTGCAATGACAGGTGAGATTACATTAAGGGGAAGAGTACTTCCAATTGGAGGACTTAAGGAAAAAGTACTTGCTGCAAAGAGAATGGGCATAAAAACTGTTATCATACCAAAAAGGAATAAAAAGGATCTTGAAGAGTTGCCCAAATATGTAAAAGAAGGTATGAAATTTATTCTTGTTGAATCTATGGATGAAGTTTTAAAACATGTTTTTTCAAAAGCTAAAACAAGAGATAGAAAGCAAACAGTAGCAGCTAAATCTAAATGAAAAAAGATGAACTTGAACTTGTTAAGTATATAAGAAATAAATTTCCTTTTACTGAAGGGATAGGGATTGGAGATGATTCAGCTGTTTTACTTTTCAGGAAATCTGCATTACTTACAACTGATTTGATGATTGAAGATGTTCACTTTGATTTGAGCTACACTTCCTTTTATCATCTTGGATTTAAAATTGTTTCTGTCAATGTAAGTGATATTTATGCAATGGGTGGAGATTTTAAGGGCTTTTTGTTTTCATTGGGAGTTCCTGTAACTACGAATGAAGAAGATATTGATAGTTTATTTGATGGTATTGAGGATGCTCTAAATTATTATGGTGGTTATTTGATTGGAGGAGACTTGAGTAGAAGTGAAAAGGTCATACTTTCAGGAGTTGCGGTTGGAGAAACTGAAAGACCTATTTTAAGAAAAGGAGCAACTGCAGGGGATCGGATTTTTATAACTTCCTATCTTGGACTTTCTCAAGCAGGCTATTATGTCTTAAAAAGTCTTAACCAAGAGGATAGGGCAAAAGTAAAATCAACAAAATACTTTGACCTTAATGAAAAAATTATATCATATGGTAAAAGTGAAATAAATGAAGCTTTACAAAGACATTTAATGCCTTTTGCGAGAAAATCTGACAAATTTAGAGATATAGCAAAGGCAATGATGGACATCAGTGATGGTTTACTTATTGATTTATATAGACTTTGTGAAGAGAGTAAAGTTGGTGCAGAGATCTATGTTGACCAAATACCTGTTCATCCTGCGGTAAAAGAGATAGCAAAATTATTTAACATGGATCCACTCAAACTAATTCTTTCTGGTGGAGAAGACTATGAACTTATTGTGATTTCTGATAAAATTTATGCAACAGAGGTTGGCTTAATTCCAATAGGAAAAATAGTTGAGGGGGAAGGGATATACTTAGTCGATCCTTCCAAAGGAAAAATTCCTACAAAACCAGAAGGCTGGCAGCATTTCTAAAATGAAAAAATTTATGGTTATAACACTTGGGTGTCCAAAAAATACAGTTGATTCAAGGCATCTAATAGACGCATTAAATTCTGAAGGCTTTTGTTATGTTGAAGAATTCAAAGAGGCAGATTTTATTTTTATAAACACCTGCTGTTTTATAGATGATGCTAAAGAAGAATCAATAGATGAAATTCTCACAGCAGCAAAATTTAAAGAAAATAGAAAACTTTTTGTATTTGGTTGTCTTTCTCAAAGATACAAAGAAGAACTGAAAAAAGAAATACCAGAAATTGATGCTCTATTCGGGGTGAACGATACAGAAAATATAGTTAGCTTCATGAATCAGTTTAAAGATTTTAAAGGTGGTTCTAAAAGCCTTTCTTATACTGTTGAACCACCAAGTTATAGATATATCAAAATTGCTGATGGTTGCAGTCGTAGATGTAGTTTCTGTATTATTCCTTCTATTAGAGGTAAATTTAGAAGTATAGAGCCTGAAAAGATAATTAGGGAGGCTGAAGATTTTGTTTTATCTGGAATAAAAGAGTTAATCCTTGTTGCTCAGGATATTACTCAGTATGGAAAGGATTTAAAAGGTTACAGGCTGCCAGATCTTCTTAAAGATTTATGCTCAATTAGTGGAGATTTCTGGATAAGACTCCTTTATCTTTATCCATCTGACATTGATGAAACTCTAATTCAAACAGTAGCAGAAAATGATAAAATTGTTAAATATCTAGATATTCCAATGCAACACAGTGAAGAAAGGATATTGAGACTTATGGGAAGAAGAGGTACAAAGAAAGAGTATTTAAGAAAGATTCGACAAATTAGAGAAGCAATTCCTGGAGTAACACTCAGAAGTACCTTTATTGTAGGATTTCCTACTGAAAAGGAAGAAGAATTTCAAAATCTCGTTGACTTTATTGAAGAGGTTCAATTTGATCGTTTAGGTGTTTTTAAATACTCAAGAGAAGAGGGAACTCCTGCCTTCAATTTAAAAGGACAGATTCCTGAGAATGTTAAACAGAGAAGATACGATGAGATTATGACAAGGCAGGCAATTATCTCTCTTGAAAAAAATAGAGCACTCGTTGGTAAAAAATATGATGCCCTGATAGATTATGTTGACGCTGATATGGCAATGGCAAGACTTTATTGTCATGCACCAGAGATTGATGGTGTGGTAATATTAGAGAATACGGGGGATTTAAAGGCTGGCAAAAAGGCAAAAGTGCTTATAACTGAAGCCTATGAATACGACCTTAAAGGAGTTATTGTTTCGTGAGGAAATACTTAATACATGTAATTCTTTTTATTGCAACAGTTTTTACAACTCTTTTCGCAGGAGCCCTTCAGCAGGGGATAAATCTATTTAAAGAACCAATTAGACTCTGGGAAGGATACCCATTTTCAATAAGTATCATGACAATTTTGCTTGGACATGAGATGGGACATTACTTTGCCTCAAAGGTACACAACACAAAGGCAACACTGCCTTATTTTATTCCAGCACCTTCAATAATAGGCACATTCGGAGCTTTTATAAAGATGAAATCACCGATTTTCACAAGAAAGGCACTCATAGACATTGGAGCAACAGGTCCACTGGTTGGTTTTGTTTTATCATTTATTGCCTGCATAATTGGACTTAAAATGTCAAAAATAATTCCTGTAACGACACAGGAAGATTTATTTATGCTTGGAGACTCAATTCTTTTTTCTTTGCTTGTGAAATTCACACTGGGAAATATTCCCGAGGGACATGATGTTTTGCTTCATTCTGTTGCCTTTGCAGGATGGATAGGACTTTTTGTAACTTCCATGAATCTTTTGCCTGTAGGACAGCTTGATGGTGGTCACATTGCTTATGCTTTATTTGGAAGATGGCATTTTTATATTTCAAGAATTACTTTATTTGTAGTTGCAGCTTTTGGAGTTTTTTACTGGTATGGATGGCTTGTATGGGCATTGCTTCTTCTTTTTCTTGGTCTAGATCATCCTCCAATACTTTTGTGGGAAAACAGACTTTCATCAAGCAGACAAATAGTCGGTGCGGTATCGTTTTTAATCTTTATAATTACATTTGTTCCTGCACCTTTCAGGTTTTAAATGTGGCATTATTACATTGACTGGCGAAAAGTAAAAAAGCCTCTTGCCTTTGAAAACTTTACAGTTGAAATCGGCTTTGGTTCCGGTGATTTTTTAATTAAACTCGCAGAGGAAAACAGAGATGAAGTATTTTTCGGAATTGAGAAATCATGGATATCTATAAACAAACTTTTAAAAAAGTGCAGTCTTAAAAAAATTGATAATATTTACTGCACCAGACTTGATGCTTATTGGGCATTTCAGCTTTTATTTAAAGATAGAAGTGTAAAAAAAATAATAATGAATTATCCTGATCCATGGTTTAAAAAATCTCATGCCGAAAGAAGGCTTACAAAGAGAGAAAATCTTTATGTTTATGCAAAAAAATTAATTCCCTCTGGTGAAGTTCAAATAAGAACTGACGATTACTCTTTTGTTGAGTTTACACTACAGGAAGTTTCCCTTTTGAGTTGTTTTTCCCTAAGTGTTTCAAATCCCACGATAAATGAACCTTTAACAAAGTATGAAAAAAAATGGCTTTCAGCGGGCAAAGATATATGGGACATATTTCTTAAAAAGGAAAAGGAGCCTTATAACCTGGAAGTTAATGAAATAAAGGAGGTAACTGAGTTGTATCCTGTAAAAGTTTTAGTAAACAAAGAAAAAGTAGAATTTTTATCACATAGGGAGTTTAAAATTGAAGACGGTCTGTATCTAAAATGTTTTTCTATATGGAGAAAGGAACAAGACTATGCTTTGGAAGTTTTGCTCAGTGAGAATGGTTTTTTACAAACTTTCATTGTAACTGTAAAGAAGAAAAATGATTATTTTATAATAGATATATCTCAATTTAGTGAAGTTTTGAAAACTGAAGGAATACAGAAAGCTCTAGTTTTTTTAGGAAAAATAATTGGAAAGGAGATAAAATGAAGAAAAGAGTTCTTATATGTGTTCAAAAAGATATTAAAAATGCAATTAACTGGGCATTAAAAGATCTTCCAGAAGTATCACCGCAATATTTTGATCATGTCTATCAAATGGAAAAACTTTTTGAGTCAGATATAAATTTTTGCGGTATTATAATTGATTCTCAGATTGATGGTGAAAGTACAACTCCTTTTTTACAAAAAATAAGAGATAAATCAAAAATTAAAATCCTTTTGATAGTTTCAACTGATACTGGAAAACAGGAAATAATAAATCTGATTCAAGATAAAATGGTTGATAATGTTATTGTGAGACCATTCAGTGCCAATCAAATAGTTGATGCAGTCGCAAAGTTGTGTGGTATTCATATATCTAAGGAAAAACCTTGGTATATGTATACAAAACCTGAATAGATTTGATATAATTCACACTATGGAAAAGCTGGGCTTTGAAGAAAGATTTGAAGAAGCAAATTTAATGCTCAGATATAAAGAGTTTGAGGAATCTTGCAAAATATACAGTGAGCTGATACAAGAAAATCCAAATTTGCCGGAACTTCATAACAATTATGGACTTGCTCTCTTTTATCTAAACAAATTTGATGAGGCAATCGAGGAGTTTAAAAAAGCCATTGAACTTGATAGTACTTTTGCTCTTCCTTATGCCAACATTGGACTTGTTCACCTAAATAGACATGAGTATGAAAAGGCTGTAGAATTTTTTCTAAAAGCTCTTGAGTTTGATTCTGATAATCCTGAAACTCATTATAATCTTGCTGTATCTTACTATAGAATGGACAAAAAATATGATGCTTTAAAACATTATGAAGCTTTCATAAAGTATGCAGGTGACAACTATACAAAACTGAAAGAGAGTGTTCAGAAAATTATTGCAGAAGTTAAAAAGACTGTTCAAATAAGTGAAAATGCTCAATAATAAAATTTTGAACTATCAAGGATGCTTTTGATACTTCCATGAAACTCAAAGTTTCTGCTCTATCAGTAACCATGTTACTGATACTTCTTATTTCAATACAGGGAGTTTTGTAAATCTGTGCTACCTTTGCTACTGCTGCACCTTCCATATTTTCACAGATGGCATTGAATTTTTTCTCAAGAAATTTGGCTCTTTTGAGATTTCCAGTGCAGCAGGATACTGTAAGAAATGCACCTTTTGGTAGATTATTTAAAAACTCTGGCATATAAAGAGAAAATTCTTCAGAATTTAAGAAAATAAATGAATCATCGGTATTCTCACATTTTATCAGTAATCCTTCGTCAGCAAATATTTCTTTTTCTGCAACTGCTATACTGCCAATCTCAAGTCCAGATGAAGGATAGGCACCTGCTATTCCTGAGATAATAACTCCTTTTATAGGGAATTTTTCAAAACAAATTACAGAGGATATACTTGCCGAGGCTTTTCCAATTCCTGAGATACATATAATTAAATCAGAGTTTTTTATTTTACCTTTTATAAAAGGTATACTTCTTACAGAAAAAAAGTTTTTATCATCTAATTTTTCAACAATCAGTTCGCATTCTCTCTGAGTGGCAAAGAATAGTGCTATCAATTTATGCTGCTTCAAGAGCTTTCAGTCTTTCTTCAAAATCTTTCATTCTCTGCGATAGAGCCTTTCTTTCTTCAAGTACATCCTTTAGAACTCCAGCAAGATGGTCGTTCTGTTTGAGTAAGAAATCAAAGTCATACATCTTTAGTTTGACCTTTATATCCTCCAAATCACTGTGAACTTCTAACATGGAAAGTCTTAGTGCTTCTCTTAATTTCTCAAGAGAAGAGGAAAATCTCTGTTCCATGCTCATAATTTCAGCCTTTGTAGCCATATCTTTCTTAATTTCAGTAACTTCCTGCTCGAGTTTTGTAAATTTTTGTTTCATTATTCCTACATCTTGTTTAAGTATCTCGACATCTTGTTTAAGTATTCCTACATCTTGTTTCAGTATCTCTACATCTTCAGCTAATCCCTTAATTTCTTCTTTGACGACAGCTCTTACTTCGTGCTGAATAACAATTTTCAATTCTTCCCTAACAATGGTTCTTACTTGAGCTTGAATAACCGTCCTCAATTCCTCTTTAACGATAGTTCTTACTTCATCCTGAATAACCGTCTTCAATTCCTCTCTAACAATAGCTCTTACTTGATCCTGAATAACAGTCCTCAATTCCTCTTTAACAATAGCTCTTACTTCGTTCTGAATAACCGTCCTCAATTCCTCTTTAACAATAGCTCTTACTTCGTTCTGAATAACCGTCTTCAATTCCTCTTTAACAATAGTTCTTACTTCGTCCTTAATAACAGCTTTTACTTCTTCTCTAACAGTATTTTTAACTTCCTCTCTTACAACTGTTCTCATTATTTCGGCTAATTTTTTTTCATCCATTTGAGTCCTCCTGGATAAAACATTACGTTATAGTATCAGATTAAAGTTATTAACATCAAGTTTTAATCTCCTTAGTTCATCCTTTGAATATCCAGCATAAATCTCTGAAAAAATTGAATTATTTGTCAAGATAGGATCTAAATCTTCAGAGATTACACCAAGTTTTACAAGCTCATGCCAGTAATAGGTTCCTTTAATTGGTGAAAACTCAGTTAAATGAATCCGAACTTTCAATTTTTTAAGAAAATCAACCCCAGCTCTTACTTCATCAAGGCTCTGTCCGGGAAGTCCATACATTATGTAAACTCCTATTTCCTGAGAGGAAAATCCCGCTTCTTTAAGATAAAAAACTGCTCTTTCAACTTCTTCAGAGGTAACCTTTCCACCTGTTTCTATCTGCCTTTTTATGTTTACTGTTTCAAGGCTTAGTCTAATAGTTTTAAAGCCTGACTGTCTCATCAAATAGGCAAGGTCACTGTCAACATAGCGAGCATGAAGTCCATTTGGAGTATGAAATCTCAGTTGTAAGTTTTTGTTGATTATTTTTTTAAGAAGAGGTTTTATATGGTAATCAGCTCTGTATAGTAAAGCATCATCATAGAAAGCAAAATCTCTCACTCCAAGTCTATACAACTCTTCAATCTCATAAACTATCTCATCTATCTGTCTCTGTTCAAAGGAGTTATATAATAATGAAGAAGCGCAGTATGGACATCTAAAAGGACATCCTGTTGAAGTTAAAATTGGTGCATAGGGCATTTCTTTGTAAAAGTTTAACTGCCACCAGTATTTTGGCTTATTATTTACTTTTTTAAGCTTAAGACCAAAATTTTCAACTACTTCAATCAACCTTTTATCTACGTGGCCCTCATAGACAAAATCAGCCTCTATATTCTTCTGTGCATGTTCTTTATATAGAGTTGCATAAATCCCTCCAAGAATAATCGGAATATGATTAAATTTTTCTTTGAGAATTTCTATAACCTCTTTTACTCCATACCACCAGTAAGCCATAATGGATGTTACAAAAATAATGTGAACAGAACCAGCAATGTTTAATTTTTCAATAAATTCTTCCTTACTGCATCCATATCGTTTATATTTTTTAGGTATCTCTTTTAAAATTTCAGGTTTTTCAATAACTTCTGATTTATACTTTCCTGTTCCGTATTTTTTTATTTTGAAAGAGTTGCAACAGTCTATAAAAAGTAGCTCAACATTAAATTGACTTAAAAATTCAGCAATTTTCAGTAAACCTAAAGGTCTTGCCCAGAAGTTATAGGCAGCAAAATCATATATCCAGGGATTTACGAGAAGACATCTAACAGTCATGAAAGTTTTCTAAAAACAACAATAAATCCTGTGTGAGCTACCATTCTTAAAGCAGGTCTCAGGCTTAAGCCTTCTTTTTCCCAGTTTCTTTCAAAAAGCTCAAATATCCCGACCTTGTAAAGTTTTTGAGAAAAGTTTTTTTCAAATTCTTCCATTAGACTGTAGATTTGCAAAACTGTTGTTAGATAACATCCCAGAATTCCTCCAGGTTTTAAAGCCTCTACAACTTTATCAAGAAAAAGCCAGGGTTCTGTAAGATCAATAATTGCTCTATCAAAGTCTGAATCTTCAATGCCTTCAGCAATGTCTTTATTTAAGAGAACTAACTGTCCTGCCGATTCATTGGCAATAAATTTTTCAATATTTGCCTTTGCAGTTTGATAAAAATCTAATCTTTTCTCATATGATACAATCTTACCTTTTTCTCCAACAGCTCTTAAGAGATATAAGGTTAAAGCTCCCGAGCCTGTTCCAACTTCAAATACTTTTGCTCCAGGGAAAATATCAAGGAGTGTAATAATTCTTGAAATATCTTTTGGATAGATTATTTGAGCTCCTCTTTTCATTTTGAGAACATAGTCTTCCAAAGTAGGGGGAAAAACAGTCAGAGTTTCTCCATGAGATGATTTAATTTTAATTCCGTAGGTTTTACCGATTATTTCATTATAAAAAATGTTCCCTTTATGAAATGAAAAATGAGTATCTTTTTTCAAAGTTACCAGATATTTTCTTCCCTTTGAATCTATCAAAAGAGCTAAATCGCCTTCTTTGAATGTTGACAAGACTACCTCCAATAAAAAAGCGGGCGACGGGATTCGAACCCGCGACCTTCAGCTTGGGAAGCTGACACTCTCCCGCTGAGTTACGCCCGCAAGTTAATATAGTTTTTTATATCATCAGAGATTAAAATATGTCAACTTTGAAAAAAATTTTGGTAAAATAAAAACAATGGAAGTTGAATCGATAAAAAAATCAGTTTTTATAAGTCCCACATTCGGCGCTCTCACTTTTCAAGAGGTTTTTGAAAAAATAATAGATTTTGTTAGAGAACAACCTGACAGGCAATACAATTTAATAGTAGGGAGTGACTCTTTCCCAGGAGAGCAAACTGTTTTTGTAACTGCAATTATAATTCATAGAAAAGGTGCCGGTGGAAGATATTTTTACAGAAGAATCAAGTACGAAAAAATGGATAACTTAAAATTGAGAATTTTTACCGAAGCTTCTCTCAGCCTTGAAGTAGCAGAGACTTTAAGAAAAAAACTTTCAGAAAATGGAGTTTCCCGTTTACCTGTTGAAATTCATCTTGATGTAGGTAAAAACGGAGCAACAAGAGGCATTGTGAAAGAAGTAATTAAAATGATAGTTGGTTCAGGATATATTGCCGTAACAAAACCCGAGTCTTTCGGTGCTACAAAAGTGGCAGATAGGCATACAAACTAAAGCCGGGAATGGGATTTGAACCCACGACCGGTCGATTACGAATCGACTGCTCTACCGCTGAGCTATCCCGGCATTATTCTATATTTTATCAAACTCTTCTTTAAAGTAGCGATAGGTCTCTTCATCAAAAAGACAGAACTCAATTACTTCAACAGTTGTCTCAGTACTTTTCAGATATTCTACAGCAGTTTTAATTAAAACTTTTGCTACCATATTTTTCGGACATCCGTATATACCTGAGCTTATTGCAGGAAATGATATGCTTTTTAGTTTATAATCATTAGCTAATTTAAGACTACTTAATACAGCATTTTTAAGCTTTTTTTCCTCATCTCCTTCGCCCCATTTTGGTCCAACAGCATGAATAACATATTTAGCCTTTAAAGAACCAGCAGAAGTGATTGCTGCAGAACCTGTTGGAACAAAACCTATTCTGTCGCTTTCCTCCTGTATTATCTTTCCACCTTTTCTAACAATGGCTCCTGCAACTCCACCGCCGTGTTTCAGATAGTTATTGGCTGCATTCACAATTGCATCTGTATCTTTTTCTGTAATATCTCCGACCATTATTCGTAAGGTTCTTCCATTTATCTTTTTTTCCTCCATTTTTACCTCCTGCTTTAGAGACTTATTTTTGTTATAATATATTTTAAATGATTGATAGCTGGATAAGTGAAATAAAAAGCCATCCACAAAGTAGTTCCATCGGTATGATTCTTGTCCATAATGGAATTGTCAGGGCAACCTCTAAGGAAGGAAAACCTGTAAAAGGTATGCGACTTTCCTATAATGCACAAAAATTAAATGAGATTATTAAAGAAATAAAAAATAGAGAGGGAGTATTTGAGGTGAGAGTCTGGATAAATGAGGGAGAGTTAAAAATTGGGGATGACATAATGAAAGTCCTTGTTGCGGGAAGGTTTCGCACAGATGTTATTCCTGCTTTACAGGAACTTGTAAGTAGAATAAAAAATGAAGTTGTCCATGAAGAAGAGATTATCTAAAATTTTCATTGTTTTTCTAATCTTCTTACTCTCTGGATGTATTCAGGAGATAGACCCTCTTTCAGGAAAAAAAACTTACACTCTTCTTTCAACACAGCAAGAGATTTCTATTGGCCATCAGGTCATTCCATCGGCAATCAATGAAAATGACGGCTTATATCCTGATAGGGAAGTTCAAAACTACATCCGAGAGCTTGGAGCAGAAATTTCATCAGTTACACCAAGAAAAGTTGATTACCAGTTTTATGTGGTAAATTCTTCTCAGGTAAATGCTTTTGCACTGCCAGGTGGACCGGTTTTTATAACAAGGGGAATTATACTTAAGATGGATAAAGAAAGCGAACTTGTAGGAGTTCTTGCCCATGAACTCGGACATATTAATGCAAGACATCACGCAAAATTTCTTGAAAAAACTTATGGAACGAATATTTTGCTTAGTATTCTTGGTATTGCCATACAAGAAAGTAAATATGCCGGAGCAGTAATGAGTCTTGCTCAGGTATCAGCGGGAATACTTCAGCTTAAATACAGCCGTGATCAGGAAAATGAAGCAGATACGCTTGGAGTCAGATTTAGTTATCAGAGCGGATATGATCCGAGAGGATTAATCAGCATGTTTGAAAAATTCAAAGCAATGGAGAGAGGGAGTTCTGTTGAATGGTTAAGTACTCATCCCTTGCCAGAGACAAGGATAAAGAATGTTCAACAGATGATTGCAACTCAGTATCCTGATAGTTACAGATTAAGACAGGATAGTGATAGATTTCAAAGAATTAAATCAATTCTCAAGTCTACAGATCAATCCTATGTTTATGTTGAACAGGCTAAAAAATATATAAAATCAAGAAATTACAATGAAGCACTTGATCTTCTTAATAGAGCAATTCAGATTTATGGAAGCAATGTGGCATATACGTACAGGGCATTAGTAAATCTTTATCTGAAAAGATACAACTCTGCTATAGACGATTCTCAAAAAGCATTAGAGCTTGACAGCCTCTACTTTTTACCGATGCTGATAAAAGGTATAGCCTTAAATCAGACAAATCAATGGAATGAGAGTATAAATACGCTTGAAAGAGCAAAAAAATTGCTCAAGGAGAATCCTGATACTTATTATTATCTTGGCGTTGATTATCAGGCAATAGGAAATAGAACCAAAGCTATAGAAAATCTATCTACCGCACTAGAGCTTACTGATGGAAAACGTGGTTGGGAAGCAGATGCCCAGAGAAGATTAAGAATACTCAGAGGATACTAAGGAGAAAACAATGAGAAGGGCGCATCTTTTTATAAGTGGAAGAGTTCAGGGCGTTTTTTACAGAGCTTTTACTAAGGAAATAGCTGATTCTTTAGGACTTAATGGATGGGTAAGAAATTTGAGAGATGGTAGAGTAGAGGCAGTTTTTGAAGGAGATGAAGAGAGAATTTCAATTGCTATAGACAGATGTAAAGAAGGTCCTCCCTATGCAAGAGTTGACAATATAGAGATAATCTGGGAAGAACCTGAAGGATTAAACGGTTTTGAAATAAGAAGAACAGCTTAAATAAACTACTTATAAAGAGGTTTTTTATGATGAAAAGAGTATTTAAAACAACTATCATTTTAATGATTTTTTCTTTGCTTTTCAGTTGTGGTGGTAAGGAAACTGTTAAAAAAGAAGAGTTTGATCCAGTCCTCTACTTAAAAAAAGCCGATGAGCTTGTGAGTAAAAAAGAGTATGAAGAAGCAAGAAAACTTCTTCTTGAAATAAAAAACAGAGAATCGGCAAAGGAGTATGCTCCACTTGCTCAGCTTAAGATAGCCGATTCCTATTTAAAAGAAGATGAAACAGAGCTTGCAATTACTGAATACAGGAGATTTCTTGAGCTATATCCTGAATCTACCTATGCTCCCTATGCTCAATACAGCATTGCAATGGCATATTTCAGGCAGATAGAGAGCCCTGAAAGGGGTGCAGGAACAGCTCAAAAAGCACTTGAAGAGTTTTTAAAACTTGAAAAGATGTATCCAAGACACCCCTATGGAGAAATACTTCCTCTAAGAATTCAGAAATGCAGAAACATAATTGCAGAAGGAGAACTTCTCATAGGCAAATTTTATTATAAAAAAGGTTCTTATAAAGCTGCTATTGGAAGATTTGAGGGAATAGCGAAAAATTATCCCGATTTTAAAAATCTCGATGAAACCCTATATTTATTAGCAGATTCATATAAAAATCTTCAATTGATAGATATGGCAAAGCAATATATCAAGATTTTAAAGGAAAAATTTCCAGACAGTCAGTTTGCAAAAAAGGCAGAAGGACTTAAAGTTCAATAAATGACCAGACTTTTCCCAATTTTCGTAGATATCAAAGATAAAAAATGTGTTGTGGTTGGTGGTGGAAAGGTTGCTGAAAGAAAAATAAAAACACTTCTGAGGTATGGTGCTAAGGTAACATTAGTAAGTCCCGAAATTAATGAGAATATCAGAAGAATTGTTGAAAAAGGTCAAATAGAATACATAAAGAAAGAGTATGACAAAGAAGATATAAAGGATGCCTATTTAGTAGTTGCTTCAACATCCGATGAGAAACTTAACAGTCAAATAGCAAAGGATGCCAGATTCCTCATAAACTGTGTTAGCGGAAAATGTAGTTTGAATACTAATGGATTACTCTACAATGTTCCAGCAATTTTAAACAAAGGTGATTTAACAATTGCTGTTTCCTGTGAATTTCCATCTTTAAGCAGAGTTATCAAGGACGAAATTTCAGAAATTTATGGCAGAGAATTTGCTTTATATTTAAAGTATCTTAAAAAACTTAGAAAAGAAATTCAGAAAAAAATATCTGATAGCAAAAGAAGACAGGCAATTTTTAAAATGATTGCTTCAAAGAAAGTTGTGTCAATTTTGAAACAGTATGGTTTTAAAGAAGCAAAAAAGGAGGTAGACAGAATAATAAATGAAATTTAAGGTTGCAGTTATTGGTGCTGGATATTTTGGACAGAGACATATAAAAATACTTACTGAGATGTCTGATGTTGAAATCGTTGGAGTTGTTGACATAGATATAAATAAAGCAAAGGAAGTTGCTGATAATTATGGATTAAGATATTTTTCTGATTATAGAGATTTAGTCAATGAGGCTGAAGTATTCTTTGTTATAACTCCAACAGTAACTCATTTTGATATAGGGCTTGACTTGATAAAACATGCTAAAGCAATTTTTATAGAAAAACCTCTTACTGAGAGACCTGCTTTTGCAGAGATACTTCTTGAGGAGGCAAAAAATAGAAACGTAATAATTCAGGCAGGACTGATAGAAAGATATAATCCTGTTGTAAAAGCTTTATTTAATAGTTTAACTGAACCTCTTTTTATTCAAACAACAAGAGTGTCTCCTTTTCTTGGTAGAGCGACTGATACAGATGTAACTTATGATCTTATGATACATGATCTTGATTTAGTATGGATGATGCTTAAAAAAGTTGGTGATTTTGAATTGAAAAGGATGAAAGTTTTTACTCAGAAGATTGTAACCTCAAGAATTGATTATGCTACTGTATGGATGGAGTTTTCTACAAAGAGAGGAATTATTAAGGCTCATCTTACAGCAAGTAGAGTTTCTTCCGATTTTTTAAGGCAAATATCTGTTGTTCAGCATAACAGTGTGCTTTATGCTGATTTGATAAACAAAAAATTAAAAAAAGTTGATCAGGGCGGCAATATTGATGACATAAATGTAACAGACAAAGATAGCAATTCTCTTTATGAAGAAATAAGGGATTTTTTAAATTCAGTAAAAAACGGAAAACCTTCTGTACAGGCACCATCTCCGCGAGAAACAATTGAGGTTCTTAGAATAATAGACGAAATAAATGAAAGGAGAGAGTATGAAGCCATTTATTGACTTACGAATACAGTATGAAAATATCAGAGATGAGATACTAGAATGTATAAATGAAATTCTTGAGAGTTCAAACTATATTCTTGGTAAAAATGTTAAAGCCTTTGAAGAAGAGGTTAAATCATATCTGGGTGTAGTAGATGCAGTTGGAGTTGCCTCAGGCACAGATGCGCTTCATCTTGCACTTAGAGCTCTTGATATAGGTAGAGGTGATGAAGTTATAACAACTCCTTTTACTTTTTTTGCAACTGTTGAAGCTATACTTTATGTTGGAGCAAAACCTGTTTTTGTTGACATTGAAGAAGAAACTTATAATATTGATCCTGAAAAAATTGAAGAAAAGATTACTCCAAGAACAAAGGCTATTATTCCTGTGCATATTTTTGGAGCTCCATCAGATATGATAAAGATAAATGAAATTGCACATAAATATGGTTTAAAAGTAGTTGAAGATGCTGCACAGGCTTTTGGTGCAAGAATCGGCAGTAAAAAAGTGGGAAGCTTTGGTGATATCGGTTGTTTTAGTTTTTATCCAAGTAAAAATCTTGGATGTTTTGGTGATGGTGGAATGGTTGTTACCAATGATCTCAAGATAGCAGAAAAGATAAGGATACTAAGAAATCACGGTTCTGCTGGCAGATATGTTCATGAAACAGTTGGTTTAAATTCAAGGTTAGATGAGATTCAAGCTGGAATTTTAAGGGTTAAAATGAAGTATATAGATGAATACAATGAAAAAAGAAGAAAAAAAGCTGCTCTTTATAACAGATTTTTAAGCGATGGTGTTAAAACCCCTGTAGAAAAAGACAATACCTATCATGTTTATCATCTCTATAGTATCCGTTCAATTTTCAGGGATAAAATCAAAGAAACACTTTCAAATCATGGAATTCCTTCAGTTGTATACTATCCCATCCCAATGCATTTACAGAAAGCAGTGCGGTTCCTTGGTTATAAAGAAGGAGATTTCCCTGTTGCAGAGTCTGTGGCTAAAGAGATCCTTTCTCTGCCCATATATCCTGAACTTCCTGATGAAGAAGTTTATGAAATATCTCAGATTATATTGAGATGTCTAAAAGACTCCTAATAGTTGCAGGAGAGTCTTCAGGAGAACTCTACGGTTCTTTACTCGCTTCTTACCTGAGAGAAGATTTTGAGCTTATCGGAATAGGCGGTAAATATATGGCTCAGGCAGGAGTTAAACTTATTGGAGAAATTACTCATGCTTTTGGTGCTTTTGAAGTACTCGGACAGATTAAAAAAATAAGAAAAAATATGGAAGTTGCTACAAAAGCCCTAAAGGAGGTTCAAGGAGTCATATTAATAGATTTTCCTGATTTTAATCTTTCCCTTGCTAAAAAAGCTAAGGAAATGGGCAAAAGAGTACTTTATTATGTAAGTCCTCAAATATGGGCATGGAGATATGGAAGAATAAATACTATTAAAAAAGTTGTTGATTTCATGGCTGTAGTTTTACCATTTGAGGAAGAGATATACAAAAAAGCAGGTATTCCCGTGAAATTTGTTGGTCATCCCATGTATGAGGCAATGATGAAGGAATTGCCAGAAGAGTCTAATCAACTTAAAAACTTTTTAAGAAATAAATATGGAATTAATCAAAACACAGTAATAACTCTAATGCCTGGTAGCAGACCCTCTGAAATAAAGAGAAAAATGCCATTAATGTTAAAACTCATAAAAATTTTTCCTTCCTATCATTTCATAATTCCAAAGGCTCCAAATATTGAGTTTAGTGAAAATTTTCTGAAG
The DNA here is from genome assembly GCF_001514535.1 of Thermodesulfovibrio aggregans. Taxonomy (NCBI): domain Bacteria; kingdom Pseudomonadati; phylum Nitrospirota; class Thermodesulfovibrionia; order Thermodesulfovibrionales; family Thermodesulfovibrionaceae; genus Thermodesulfovibrio; species Thermodesulfovibrio aggregans. The sequence goes on from NZ_BCNO01000001.1 coordinate 1,265,837, forward strand.
ATCATTACATCTTTTGGAAATGTAACGATTTTGAAGGAAAAGTCCTTTACAGCTCTTGCAATGAGTGATGTGGCAGTAATAACCTCTGGTACATCAACTCTTCAAGCGACTTTGCTCAAAATACCAATGGTAGTTGTTTATAGAGTTAATCCATTATCTTATGTTATTGGAAAGGTTCTTATTAAAGGAGTGAAACATATTGGTTTACCTAATGTTATTGCCGACTTTATGAACTTAGACGGAATTAGAGTTCCAGAATTTATTCAGAGACTTAATGTAGAAAAAATTGCAGAACAGGTTAATCTTTTACTCAATGAATACAAATACAGAGAAAGAGTTATTAATTTTCTTACCAATATTAGAGAATACTTTGTAAATAAAACAGCTTCACAGGAAGTTGCCAAGATATGCAGGCAGCTTTTTTAATATACAGTATTTTATATTCAATCGTACTGCTATTTTTGTTACCCTTTGAGTATGTTAAGAGACCGGCTATTTTGAGAAAAAGATGGATTCGAGAAAAATTTGGATTTTTTGAGAAAAATGCTCAATCTCTAAGCTCTAAGCCTAAGATATGGATTCATGCTGTGTCAGTTGGAGAAGTAGTTGCTGTGTCAGGGATGATTAAAAAGCTTTCCAATAAATATGAGATAATTTTAAGCACCGTTACTGACACTGGACAGAGAGTAGCTCAAAATAGATTTAAAGACCATAATGTGCAGATAATATACATGCCTTTTGATATTCCCTTTGTAATTAATAAAACTTTAAAACATTTTATGCCTGTTGCATTAATTCTCACTGAAACAGAGCTCTGGCCTAATTTGATAAGGGTTGCTTCTAAAAAAATACCTGTAATTCTTGCCAATGGAAGAATAAGTGATAAATCTTTTAAAGGTTACAGGAAAGTCAAATTTTTTATAAAACCTTTGCTCAAAAAATTTACTCTTTTATGTGTTCAGGAACAGCAGTATAAAGAAAAATTTTTAAATCTTGGCGCAGAACAACAGAAGATTCATATTACAGGAAATATGAAGTTTGATATAGAGTTAAAACCAATCCATTTTACTTGGGAAAAATCAATTCCAAAGCCTGTTATTATTGCAGGAAGTACTCACGAACCTGAAGAGGAGATTGTTTTAGATTCTTTTTTAAATCTTGATATTCCAGGAACGCTTATAATAGTTCCAAGACATCCTGAAAGATTTGATGTAGTAGAAAAAACTATAAAAAGTAAACTTAACAATAATCTTTTATTTTTTAGACTGTCAGAAATAAATCCACATCAAGATTTACCGTATTCGAGTGAAAAATTTTCCATGATAATTCTTGTTGATCAGATGGGTATACTTGGTAGCCTTTATCGTATCTGCCATATTGCCATTATTGGAGGAAGCTTTATTCCCCATGGAGGACAGAATCCTCTTGAGCCAGCTTATTGGAGTAAACCAATTGTATGTGGGCCGCACATGCATAATTTTCCATTTATAGAGGAATTTTTAAATCAAAAGGCATGTATAATGACAGACAAAGATTCTTTATCACAAGTTTTGAAAGAGCTGATTGAAAATAGTGAACTAAGGCAAACAATGGGTGAAAGAGCATATCAACTCTTTTTGAGTAAATCAGGTGCAACAGAGAAAACTTTAAAATTACTTCAAAGAATCATCCCATAGCAAGTTTTTCAAGATAATAAAAAACCAAACTCAATTTTGTTGACATTTTAAATGGATTTATTATAATATAAATTAATTTTATAAAAGGATAAAAAAAATTAATGGGAGGTTATTATGGAAGAATCATTAATTCTTTTTGCTATTGCTTCGCCATTAATCATGATAGTTGGCTTATCTTTTAAATTTTATCAAATTTCTAAAATGCCTTTCAATATAAGATGGGAAATATATCCACTTCCTCTTGAGAATGGAAAAAGAAGACATTATGGTGGATCCTATCTTGAAGAAGTCGACTGGGTTAATAAGCCACACAAAAAAAGTTTTATTAAAGAATTCACAGAACCTTTAAAAGAAATCCTCTATCTTCATAGAGTCAAAGAATTCAACACTTATGGATTATGGCTCTGGTCAATGGCTCTTCATTGGGGAATATGGTTACTTTTTACTTGGGTTATACTACTGTTTATCACATTGATTTTTGATAATTTTTCAATTTCTAAGTTTTCTTTTATTCCCTACTTATCATATTTTCTTGGCTCTTTTGGTTCTCTAGCTCTAATCATAAAGAGAATATCAAACAAAGAGTTGAAACTTTATACCTCTGGAATTGACTACCTCAATCTTGTTTTTCTACTCTCAATCTTTGTAACTGGAATTCTGATGATACTTAGTGGAGACTTTATAGAAGAGACTTTATCTTATATTAATGGAGTTGTCCATCTTAATCTTTCATTATCTGAGCTATCTACATTTACTGTAATCCATTTTTTGCTCTTTGAAGTTTTTCTTGTATATATTCCATTTTCACGCTTTTTCCATGGTCCTGTAAAGTTTTTTACCTTCCATAAAATACTATGGGATGATGAATATCAAAAAAAGGACTCTCCAGAAGAAAAAAGAATATCTCAGCAGCTTAATTACAGAGTATTATGGGCAGGACCGCACATTCTTCCTAATCAAACATGGCTTGAAAATGCCAAAAATACCAATCTTCATGAGAAATAGAGGAGGTAACTCATGAATTATTTTAGAAATTTTTCGAAAGAGACAAAAGAACCGCTTATAAACTTAAAATTAGAGGATATGATACCGCTATCTCCATACATTGAAGAAAAAGATGGCTTCAAGGAAATTTCAGATGACTGGAAGAATAAATATAATTTTTCTCTAGACGGATTTTCTGCTTTCCCTTTTCCAGAGCCTACAGAAGAAGAAAAGAAAAAAATTGTGGAAAAATTTTTAAGAGGAATTGAAAAACTCTTAAATCCTGAATCTAACTGGACATTTTTAAAACCCTTCTCTTTATCTTTAAAATACTGTGTTAAATGCAATACCTGTGCAGAGGCTTGCCATGTTTATATTGGAAGTGGCAAAAAGGAGATTTATAGACCCAATTTCCGTTCAGAAATTTTAAGAAAAATTTATAAAAGATACTTTACAACCACTGGTAAATTATTAAAATCCTTTGTAGGCGCAGATATAGAAGCAAATTATGCATCAATAAGAAGACTCTTAGAACTTGCCTATCGCTGTACGCTTTGCAGAAGATGTGTTCTATACTGTCCTGTAGGCATTGATAATGGATTAATTGCAAGAGAGATTAGAAAACTATTCAGTCAGGAACTTGGTATGGCTCCTGTAGAAGTCTATAAAAAAGGCACTAGACTTCATCTTAAAACAGGTTCATCAACAGGAATGGGACCTAAAGCATTCAAGGATATTATAAAGTTCATTGAAGAGGATATACACCAAAGAATAGGAAGAAAGATAAATATCCCTGTTGACAAAAAAGGTGCGGATATTCTACTTCTACACAATGGTGGCGAATATCTCGCCTGGCCCGACCATATTGCTGCCTTTGCCATATTGTTTGATATTGCTGGAGTTAATTATACCTTAAGCAGTGAAACTCTTGGTTACGATGGTGTTAACTATGGAGCATGGTACGATGATGTGGAACTTGCCAGAGTAGGACTAAGACATTTAGAGATTGCCCATGATCTTGGCGTAAAAAAACTTGTAGTAGGTGAATGTGGTCACTCTCATAAGGTTTATACAATTATATTTGATAGAATTCTTCCTGCAAGCTCTCCTTTATGGAACATCAAGAGAGAATCATGCATTCCACTAATGTGGGAAATAGTTAAAAGTGGAAAGATAAAGTTCGATCCAAGTAGAAATAACTTTCCAATTACGATGCATGATTCCTGTAATATAGTTAGACTTATGGGTGTAGTAAAACCTCAAAGAGAAATTATTAAAGCTATCTCACCTGATACATACAGAGAAATGAATCCTAATGGTTCCTATAACTATTGCTGTGGTGGAGGAAGCGGATTTGCAATAATTCGTTCTCTCAATTTTCCAGTATGGAAAAATAAAGTCTCTCTCAGGTTAAAGACAAAACAGATTCTTGATACATTTAAAGATGTTTTGGACAAAGATATACCAAAACTCGTAGTAGCCCCCTGTTCTAACTGTAAGGGATCATTAAGAGATATGATACATAACTATGGATTGTTTGAGAAATTTAAGATTAATTATTCAGGATTGGCAGAATTAATTGTTAATGCTATTGCGAATATCCCGCCATTCTTAAATCTTGATGAGCTTCCAGAGTAATCTGGAAGCTCTATTTTATTACTCTTGATTCAAAGTTTTTCTCAAAAATAGCATCTTTAAGAACAGCACCTGTAAATATTGTAGCAATTAGAAAACATCTTATGAACTCAGCAGATTTAAGATTTGTTCTCAAAAATTTTACACCTGATAAATCTGATTTAAAGAAACTTACACCTTCCATATCAGCATCAGAAAAGTCTGCTGCTGTAAATGTTCCCTGATTTAGATTTGCGCTTCTAAGGTAGGCTTTTGCAAAGTTTCCAAGAGATGCCTCAACCATCTGCAAATTCGCATTTTCCATATGAGCCTCTTGAAAATTACAAGCTGTAATTTTAGCACTGGTAAGATTTACACCTTTCATATTGGAAAAGCTAAAATTAGCTCCAGGCAAAAAGGAAAAGTTAAGGTCTGCATTGATGAGAACCGCTCCTTTAAAAGATGCTCCAGTAAGATTAGAACTATCCATTTTGCAATCGGTTAAATCAGATTCGTCAAAAATACATAGTGCCAGATTTGATTTGCTGAGGTCAGCTTTTTTAAGAATACATCTGGTAAAGTTAACTCCTACAAGGTCAAGTTCAGATAATTTTATTCCGGATAAATCCAATCCAGACAAATCAGGATTGTTCTGAATTCTTATTAATAATTCGTTCTTTGTCATATTACTCCTTGACAGTATATTTTATAATAATCCAATTCAAACTGACAAAGTCAGGAAGAATCATTCCATAGCAAGTTTTTCAAGAGCAGCAAGTTTGTCTATCTGACCTATTGCGATAAGAATGTCTCCTTTTTTAATTAGAGTTTGTGATGTAGGATTAAATTTCATTCTTCCATCTTCCCTCTTTATGCCAATGATAATCACTCCAAAGTCCCTACCTATACCGCTCTGTGCAATTGTTTTACCGACAAGAGTTGATTTGGGAGAGACTTCTATCTCTTCTATCTGAATCTCAATATGCTCAGAACGAGTTGCAAATTCAAGAAAATCTACTACAGTAGGTCTTAAAATCGTATGTGCAATTCTAAGTCCACCAATAAAGTAGGGTGACACTACTTTATTTGCGCCTGCTCTTTTAAGTTTTGGCTCTGCTTCTTTCTCAACTGCCCTTGCTACAATAAAAAGATTTGGATTTAGTTCCCGCGCACTCAAAACCACATATAGATTTTCAGCATCTGAGGGTAATACTGTAATCAGTCCTTTAGCTTTATCTATACCGGCAGCTTTTAATACTTCATCATGAGTCGCATCTCCTTCAATGTAGACAAATTCTTCATCTTCAGGTAAATTATTCTTATTTTTTTCAATAACTACAACAGGGACATTGTTAGCTTTAAGTTCTTTAAATATAATACTTCCCATTCTTCCATAACCACATACAATATAGTGTTGTGACATTAAATTAATTTTCTTTATCATCTTTCTCTTTTTGAAAACCTCCTTTATCTCTCCTTCAATTATTATTTTAGCCCCTGTTGTAAGAGTATATGTAAATACTCCAAATCCGCTAAGTATTAGAATGATAGTAAAGATTTTACCTGATTCATCAAGCTCTTTAACTTCTTTGAATCCAACAGTTGCAAGGGTAATTACAGTCATGTAGAAAGCATCAATGAATTTCATATCTTCAATAATCATGTATCCCACTGTGCCAAAAGCAAGGACTCCGATGAGAAGAATCAAAATAAAGATAAATTTTCTATGAATAAGATTCATTATAACTATATGAAATAAAGGTATCACGAGCACCTCAAGATTGAATTAAGATATAATAACAGAATGAGTTTGCATAAGTTAATCACTTCAAAAATAAAAAACTTTCAAGAATTAAAAACTATTTGTGATCGCTGTTTAAATACTGAAAGATGGAATGGAAATGTTTTGTTAATGGTTCTTGATGCAGCATTCACATCTGTTGGAGTTAATTACTTTCAGGTTGTAGTGCCGAAAATTAAAGATTTTGAATCTGATTTTGTAAAAACAGGTAAGGTTACTTCTCTTTTTAGTTTTGCTAATTTTGATTTCAGTAAAGCTCTTTACATATGGAAAAACTCTCGCTCATGGAATGTGGCAAAGCAGATAGCAGCAAATCTTTCTAAAATTTCCAATAATGATAGAGAATCTTTAAGGCTTTGGGCAAGGGAATCATCCATTGAAAACTGGAAATCAGATTCTATTGGAAAAATCAAAGGTGTTGGATTGATAACATATCAATATTTAAGAATGATGGGGGGAGTTGACACAGTAATGCCCGACAAAATTGTCAAAAGAGTTATAAATGAGATTCTTGTTAAAACAGGAAAGCCTCCAGTATCTGACAACATGGAATTCATAAAGACAGTTGAAGAAATTGCTAAGCAGACCGGCTATCGTTCAATAGAACTATGCTTTATGTCATGGTTCATTAATCAGCCTGAAAGAATAAATGAAATGCCCTAATGTAATGTTGCTATGCGTCAATCAAGCTAAATTCTTATCTCTGGCAATCTGCAAAGTGACTCTCTAATTTTTTCATCGGGATATTCAAAATCAGTAAGTTTACCAGATAAATATGCCTCATAGGATGGTAAATCAAGAAAACCTATACCACTCAGGTTGAAAAGTATAACTCTTTCCTTTCCCTCTTCTTTTGCTTTTATTGCCTCATATATAGCAACCTTTATAGCATGGGCACTTTCAGGTGCAGGAATAATTCCCTCAGTTCTCGCAAAAAGTATGGCAGATTCAAATACTGCTGTCTGACCTACTGCACGAGCCTCAATCAATCCATCGTGACATAGCTGGCTAACCAAAGGAGAGTCTCCATGATATCTTAATCCTCCCGCATGAATTCCTGGAGGAACAAAATCATGCCCGAGTGTGTACATCATGAGAAATGGGGTAAGCCCTGCTGTATCACCATAATCATATCTGAATTCTCCTTTGGTAAGAGTAGGGCATGAAGATGGCTCTACAGCAACAACTCTTACATCCTTGCCGTTTATTTTGTCATAAAGAAATGGAAAACTTATGCCACCAAGATTGCTGCCTCCTCCACAACAGCCTATGACAACATCTGGATAGTCACCTACTATTTCAAGTTGTCTCTTGCATTCAAGACCTATTACTGTTTGATGAAGTAAAACATGATTGAGAACTGAGCCAAGAGCATAGTTTGTATCCTTATTTGTTGCTGCATCTTCAACTGCCTCTGATATAGCTATTCCGAGAGTGCCTGGATGCTCTGGATTTTCTTTGAGAATTCTTCTTCCAGCTTCAGTTCTGTCAGAGGGAGATGGATAAACCTTTGCTCCCCATGTTTCCATCATTATTCTTCTGTATGGCTTCTGGTCATAGCTTATTCTTACCATATAAACAGTAATCTCTATTCCCATAAGAGTTCCAGCAAGTGCTAAAGCAGAACCCCACTGTCCTGCACCTGTTTCAGTGGCAATTCTTTTAATTCCTTCTTTTTTGTTGTAATAAGCCTGAGGAATAGATGTGTTAGTTTTGTGACTTCCTGCTGGACCAAAGCCTTCGTGCTTGAAATAAATCTTTGCAGGTGTTCCTAAAGCTTTTTCAAGACCTACTGCCCTATAAAGTGGTGTTGGTCGAAAGCTTGCATATATATTTAAAACTTCATCAGGGATATCTATCCATCTTTGCGTGCTTACTTCCTGTTCAATAAGTGACATGGGAAATATGACCTTTAAGTCATCGGCAGAAATAGGTCTCTTTGTTTGAGGATTGAGCGGGGGAGGTGGGAGTTTTGGCATATCTGCCTGTATGTTATACCATTGTTTTGGTAAATCTTTCTCTGAAAGCAAAATTCTACGCATCTTTAGCCTCCTCTTTATCTTAATCTTTTATTATGAATTCAACGATGAAAAATTTGCAAATTCTTAAAAAATAATTGACAAAAAAATAAAAAATGAGTAACATATATCAGAGCAGTCAGAAGACTGCGTAATTTTAAATGTAAAATTGTAAATAGTGGTCATGAAGGCCACAGTTTTAGGCAGAAGCCTGAAACTGTGGCTTTTTTATTTGATTATGATAGCAACTGAAATAAAGAAAATCTCATACTGGAATGAGTATGCAAAGTGGTACAGGCTTTGGCGTCAACATAATGCCTATCATGAGCCAATAAAAAGACTTCTCTTTAAATTTATTCAGCCCGAAACCAAAATCCTTGACATCGGAGCAGGAGATGGAGTACTCAGCATTCCTTTAGTAAAAAGAGGCTGTTGTGTGACAGCTCTTGAACCTTCTCATTCAATGCAAAACTATCTTTATGAAAATTCTTTCAAGCACGGTGTTAATTTAAAAGTTGAACCAAGAAGATTTGAAGATTTACAATGCTTTGAACTAAAAGAATTTGACCTTGCTTTAGCCTGTAACAGTCTTCATCTTACTGAATACGGAGTTGAAGGCTCTTTACTCAAGATTTTTAGCTCTCAAATAGAAAGTGTTTTTCTTGTCACTGAAAAAGATGTGAAAATTGAAGAAGTTAACTCTATATATCCTGAATACTCCTTGATTTTTAATCACTCCTACTTCTGTGAGAGCTCTTTTGCATATCACAGTCTTGATGAAGCCTTTGAACACTGGGAGTTTAAATACAAAAGAGAGCTTTTTAGTTGGGAGAAAGAAAAGCTCATTAAGTCAATTCTCTTTGAAAAAGACCATTACTGGCTCAAAGATTTTACCATTGTAAATATATTTTACTGGAGGAGGGTGCTATGATTCTGCAATTTTTTGTTATCTTTTTTGTATTTCTTTTTTATTCAACAGGTTTTTGTGAGGATTCAACAAAAATCTATCAGCTTGATGAAATTACTGTTTCAGAGGAAAAAATCAAGGAAGAACAATCAACTCCAAATGCTACAGTTGTTATTCCAGAGCTACTTCTTCAAGGAATAAGCTCTAATCTTGATGGAGCCCTTTTTAGGCAGCCTGGAGTAGATGTCCAGAGGCTTCAAGAAATTGGTGGCGCCCTGGATGATGATTCAATTAAAATAAGAGGATTTGGTTCAAGAAGAATCACTCTTGCCTATGATGGAAGAATTCTTAATACTCCCGGAACAGCTGGTGGATATTTTATTGACTGGACAACTGTACCACTTACGAACATAGAGAAAATTTACATTATAAAGGGAGTAAGTGATCCGAGATATGGAAATACTCTTGGTGGAGTTATTAATCTCATAACCAGAAAACCTTTAGAAAAGCCCGAGTTTGAAGTTCAGGCAATGAAGGCAAGATATGATACGGATAAGTTTAGCTTTTTTCATTCATGGAAGCCATCACGATTTGAATACTCAATAAGTGGTAACTATGTTAAAAGCGATGGATACTTGAGAAATGGTCATTTTGAAGTTAAGAATTTTAATATTTATGCAGGATATAATCTACCATGGGATGGAAAAATTAAAACAAATTTTGGATATTCATGGGTTAAAAAGGGATTTATTGTGAACAACAGACAATCAAAAGACTATGATAACCCTGACTATGACAAACCATTAGACAGTAGATATCCTGCATCAGATGGAGAGATTATGTATGGTGGTATGGGTGTTTATCCAGAAGATGGTAGCTGGTGGAAGAGAGAAAGATTTACCTTCGACATTGGTTATGAGCAGCCTGTCTTTGGTGGAGTTTTTGATATAAGATTCTGGAAAAACTATGCTGAAAGAGAAGCATATAATACCCGTAAATCCTCTAATCGTGTATTTTGTAAATTTTCATGAAAATTGACCCGGTTTTTTTCACGAAATTTGACCCACCCTATATAGTATCATTTTTTATTCTTTTTTCACCCCCTTTCTCAAATAATTCTTTCATCCTGTAGCTTTTCCCTGTTATAAAAAAGGGATAACAATGATGAAGAAGTCTGTCAAGTATTGCTGCTGCTATTACTTCATCTCCAAATATCT